>CAYVPZ010000198.1:0-7857 GCA_964453955.1 uncultured Solibacteraceae bacterium
CGCGCCACCACCATCAACGACGAGATGAAACTGGCGGCGACGCGGGCGCTGGCGGAGCTGGCGCGCGAGGATGTGCCCGATTCGGTGGTGCGTACCTACGGGCTCGACCGGCTGGCCTTCGGCGCCGAGTACATCATCCCCAAGCCGTTCGACCCGCGCGTGCTGGTGAGGGAGGCGTGGGCCGTGGCCAAGGCGGCCATGGACAGCGGGGTGGCGCGGCTGACCATCGACCTGGACGAATACTACGAACAACTCGTACGCCGTCAGGGGCGCACTCAGGGGTTGATGCGCGTGGTGATTCACAAAGCCCGCCGGGCGCCGCAGCGGATTGTTTTCCCCGAGGGCGAGGAGCCGAAGATCCTGCGCGCGTCGCATATTCTGATTCACGACCAGATTGCCGCGCCCATCCTGCTGGGCAACGAGGCGCTCATCCGCGGGCGGGCGCGCGAGCTGAATCTGAACATCGATGCGGCGCACATCGTGGACCCGGCGCACAGCCCGGCGGCCGCGGCCTACGCCGAAGAGCTCCATCGTTTGCGCCAGCGCAAGGGCGTGACGGCGGACGAGGCAACGCGTTTGGTGGCCCGGCCGAACTACTTCGCGGCGATGATGATCGATCGTGGCGACGCGGACGTGCTGGTGGCCGGCCTCACCCAGGACTACTCGGACGTGATCCGGCCCGCGCTTCACGTCCTGCCGTAGCGGGAGGGGCTGCGCCGGGTGGCCGGGCTGCATCTGATGATCCCGCGCGACGGCGCGCTGTACTTCTTCGCCGACACCACGGTGAACATAGAACCCGACGCCGAGGAACTGGCCGAGATCGCGCTGATGGCCGCGGACACGGCCGGCCACTTCAACGTGACCCCACGCGTGGCCCTGCTGTCGTTCTCGAATTTCGGCAGCACGCGCCACCCCCTGACCGAGAAGGTGCGGCGGGCTGTCGAGATCGTGAAGCAGCGCGCGCCCGGCCTGATGGTGGATGGCGAGATGCAGGGAGACACGGCGGTGACGCCCGAGGTCATCGACGCCACGTATCCGTTCAGCACGCTGCGCGGCGGGGCGAACGTGCTGATCTTCCCCAATCTGGAGTCCGCCAACACCGCCTACACGCTGGTCAGCCGCATCGGCGGGACGGAGGCTATCGGCCCCATTCTCATGGGCCTCTCCAAACCGGTGCATGTACTGCGCCGGAACGCCGAGGTGAACGACATCGTGAATCTGGCGGCCATCGCGGTGGTGGAAGCGCAGCAGACCGCGGGGAAATGAGGCGCGGGTGTTCTGTTATGCTGATTTCGAAGGTGGGCAGCCCGCCGACGAATGATTCCTCTCCGCTCCTCTGAACGGACGTCCTCGACGGCGGTGGTCACGCTGGTGGTGATCGCGCTGAACGTGCTGGTGTTCCTGCACGAGATCACGCTCGATCCATTCCAACTCAACCGCTTCATCCTGCACTACGGCCTGGTGCCTGACCGCCTGCGCCTGTACCAGTTGTTCACCTCCATGTTCATCCACGGCGGCTGGCTGCACATCCTGGGGAACATGTGGTTCCTGTGGGTGTTCGGGCGGGGGGTGGAGGACGCCATCGGCCACTGGCGCTACCTGATTTTCTACCTGGTCTGCGGGGTCGTCTCCGCGCTCGCCAACGTGCTGGCCACTCCCTTCTCGCCGGTGCCGACGGTGGGGGCCAGCGGCGCGATCGCCGGCGTCATGGGCGCGTATCTGATCAAGTTTCCGCGCGCGCGCATCGTCACCCTGGTGTTTATTCTCATCTTCTTCACCACTCTCGACATTCCCGCCGCGTTCCTGCTGTTGTACTGGTTTGCCATCCAGTTCCTCAATGGCTTTGGTTCCATCGGCGGCGGGTCGCAGGTGGCCCACGGCGACGTGGCCTGGTTCGCGCACATCGGCGGCTTCATCGCGGGAATGCTGCTGATTCTGGTGATGCCGTCGAAGCCGCGCTATCGCGAGTGGTCCTGAGATGTGGCAGCCCGACTTCACCGCGGCGGGCATCGAGCGTCCACTGGACGTGCTGGCCATCGCGGCGCACCCCGACGACGTGGAGCAGACCTGCGGCGGAACGCTCATTCGCATGGCCGAGGCCGGCTACCGCACCGGTGTGCTCGATCTTACCGCCGGCGACATGGGCACGCGCGGCACGCCGGAGTTGCGGATCGCGGAATCGGAGCAGGCGGGGCGAGAGATGCTGTTGGCGTGGCGCGGCAACATGCGCTGGCCCGATGCGCGGCTGGAAAACACGCTGACCGCGCGGATGACGCTGGCGGGCGAGCTGCGCATTCTGCGGCCCCGCGCGGTGATCCTGCCGTACTGGGCGGGCCGGCATCCGGATCACTATCGCGCCAGCGAAATCGGTTACGAGGCCTGCTTCCTGGCGGGTCTGACTAAACTGGACGACCGCACCGAGCCGCATCGCCCGTTCAAGATTCTCTACTCGTCGATCTACGCCAACGTGACGCCGTCTTTTGTGGTGGACATTTCGCCGCAGCTCGAGCGCCGCATGGCCGCGCTGCTGACTTACCGTTCACAGTACGGGGAGGCGGCGGAGGGCTCGGAATTGTTTCCGCAGCAGACCGAAATTCGCGAGCGTCTGGCCGCCATCGCCCGCTTTTACGGCAACCTGATCGGCGTGAAATACGGCGAGCCATTCGTGGCGAAGGAAGCGATGCGCGTGGACGACATTGTGGCCATGCCGGTGCGGTCGATCTGAGAGCTTCCATGGATCGCGCGGCCGGTTACCGCGGCCCAGAGGTTGTTATTGATACGGAGCATCACCACTCGCCGGCCTACCGTGGTCGCGCGGGCCTGCGCGCCCCATGTCTTAGCCGCAGCACCTCGACATGGCCCCTGTCCTCGTGAAACCTGTAGTAGATCAGGATAGGACTATGCACGAGTTTGCGCACACCTGCCCGGCTGCGGATCGCGGCGCGCATGCGAGGAAACCGGCCGAGCAGTCGACATGATCGAGCAACGCGGCGCCGAAACGGCAGGCGGCTTCGGGGTCATCTTCGGCGATGCGGGCGATTATTCCGGCAAGATCGTTCAGCGCTTGTTCGGTGAAGAGGACGCGGTAATCCACCGCGGCATCAGCTTGCGAACTTCTTCCATGGTGACGGTGCGGCCAGCTTCCGCATCGCGGATGCCTTCGTCAACCGCGGCCAAGTCTTCCTCGCCCTCATTGTCGAGGAGACGAATCGGATCGTCGAAGTCTAGCTCCTTCGTTCCAGCCATCGACTTGATGGTGCCACTGCGGGGGCCAGGGCGGCTCCGTCGGCTTGGGGCAGCAGCACCACAGTGGCCCTCGCCGGACATGCCAGGCCCGATTCAGGGCGCGTCGTTTTTGGACGGCTCCAGCAGCCAGATCTTTCCGGTCGTTTCCGCCTGATTGAACGCGATCATCTTCGGGCCCACAGCCACCAGGAATTCCGTGTCAGACAGGTTGCCAAGCGAGCGACGGCGCTGATGAAAGTGATAGACGGCAAAAGGGTCGCCGGCCGGGTGTTTATCCGGCCCGAGTCGCTGCGCCCAAATGCACCGGAACCCGTCGCGATCCGACGTGAAGAAGATCAGCTTGCCGTCGTAAGAAAAGCGTGGCTTGTCGCCCCCCTGGCCATCGGTAACCGGAATCCACTCGCTCCGGGGCACCGGTGCTTTGCGAAACGGGACAACATATACCTCGGAGCGCCCGTCTTTTGTGGCATTAAACGTCACCCAGTGCCCGTCGTGGGAGAAGTGCGCATTCCACGTCTGGTATTCCGGATCGTCGAGAAACGTCGTCGTCGAAAGTGACTTCACATCCTTTTCGAGGACTCTCCCGGCGCCATCCGCCGGCCGCCAGGGCCAACAAAGAAGGGTGGTCCCGTCGGGCGCCCAATCCCAGAGGGTCATCCAGCCCCCAATTTCGTCCCAGAGCTTCTTCGGGGTGCCCCCCGAAATCGGCATCTTATAGATACCCGTACCTGTCTTGTGAGCGGGGGGAAGTTCGACCGGGAACATGATGGTCATGGCGTCGGCACTGAAAACCGGGTTGCTGCCCATGCTCTCAAAAGAGATCTCCCGCTCTTTACCGGTCGCAAGATTCCTGCAATACACACCGCCATCCCCCACAACGAAGGCCAGATTCTCGCCGTCCCTCGACAACGCAAAGTTGGACTCGTAATCCTCCGCTGCCCGAGAAGTCAACCGTCTGGGTGCGCCGGTCGCCTGGCCATCTCCGTCGATAGGAACGCCCCAGATGTGCGCATCCCAGATTCCCGATTGGAAGGCGATGCGCCCGCTGGAGGCTTCTGAAGCGCATAGCGCAATGCCTGTGCCAAAGGTCATCTTCTGGAGTGGCCCGGTAATTTTGGTTCCGTCCTCAGACACAGGGAGGGTCGCGATGGAAGAGCCGTCCGAAACCGCTAATAGAAGGCGTGACGGACCTGGCAGCCATTGGTAGATTTCGCCCTCTTCAAGAAATTGGGGCAATGGCCTGGGACCAGCGGTGCGGTTGCCGTTCAATGTGGACACCCACAGGTCATAATATCCGCTGACGGATTTCTGGCCGCACGTCGCAATAAACAGGACGCGGCTGCTATCTGGCGACCATACCGCAGACTGCGGTTGCACCTGGCACCCTGCGCCGATTCGCACCGGCTCTGCCCCAGGCGCGGCCCCCGTGGACGGCTGAATATACAAACTATCCCCAAAATAACCAACGCCAGTCGAATACATCAGCATCTGTCCATCCGGGGAAAAGCGTGGTCTCTTGCCCTGGGGGATCAGGAGGCGGGCCTCACCGCCGAGCGCGGGGACAACATAAATGCCTCCGCCCTCGCGATCGGAGTGAAAAGCAATCTGAGATCCGTCCGGCGAAAAGGTTGGGTCTACGTCGTCGGCGGGATCATCGGTGAGGCGAATCTTGCCGCCGCCGTCCACCTGTTGAACCCAGATATCAAGGTTGTTGGGGTCCGCCTGGTCACTGTAGTAAGCAACCAGCTTACCGTCAGGAGAAATAGCCGGCTCGCCAGCCATTCCCGCGGCGTTTGTCAACTGGCGGAGGGAGGCTTCGGGCAGCGCCGACGAGTGGACCGAGCGCGCTCCCAGCCACCAGGCAGCCATGCCGACAGCCAGGCAAACGGCGGCTGCCACGCCCGTCCACAGCGGCCTGGACGCACGCTTCCGCGCTGGACCGGCCGCAGTCGGCGACGCGGGGATCGATGCCAGAGCGGACCCCAGATCCGCCGCCGAATCAAACCGCAAGGCCGGCTCCTTTTCCAGACAACGCCGAATGATCCGCTGCAGGGCCGGCGTCACGGATCGCGGTAATTCCGGCGGATTGTCCCGCAGAATCGCGTTCATCGTCTCGGCTGACGATCCGCCTCCAAAGGCCCGCTTTCCGGTGGCCATCTCATAGAGGACTACGCCCAGGCTGAAAATGTCCGAGCGCGGATCCACGTCCTCGCCGCGCACCTGTTCCGGGGACATGTAGGCCACCGTCCCCACCGGGGAGTTCGGAGTTGTCTCGGGCGCCGTCGAATCCGCCGCTGCTTCTTCCGCGGTCGCTTCGTGGGCCGTGCTCAACAGCCGTTCGGGTAACAGCTTGGCCAGCCCGAAATCCAGAATCTTGGCCTGGCCTCGCTGTGTGACGAACAGATTGGCCAGTTTGATGTCGCGATGCACGATGCCTTTTCGGTGCGCCGCGTCCAGTGCGCCGGCAATCTGGATCGCCAGGTCCAGCAATTCCTCGGTTGGAAGCGGCCGCCCGGCCAGAAGATCTTTCAGCGTCTGGCCCTCCAGCAGCTCCATGGCGATGAAAGGGCGGCTTTGGTGCTCGCCGATTTCGTATATGGTGCAGATGTTGGGATGGTTCAGCGCCGCGGCCGCGCGCGCTTCCTGCTGGAAGCGCTCCAGCGGCTGAGGATGGCGGCTCTACTCCTCGGGAAGGAACTTCAGCGCGACTTTTCGATTGAGCTTGAGGTCTTTGGCTCGAAAAACCACGCCCATTCCGCCGCGGCCCAGTTTGTCGAGGACCAGATAGTGGGAGACCGGTTTGCCTTCCAGATCGTCTCCCTCGATGTCCGGGGCAGCCGGCGACGGCGGTTCGGAGGGAGAGGCCTCGATGACCTCCACTTCCGCCAGGAACCGGTAGCCGCGGCGGCCCACCGTTTCGATGTAGCGCGGTTCTTTGGCCGATTCCCCCAGCGCGTCGCGCAGCCTCTTGATGGCGGCGTTGATGCCATGGTCGAATTCGACCACGGTGTCGTTGGGCCAGAGCCCCAGCCGAATCTCCTCGCGGAGCACGATCTCGCCCGGGCGCTCCAGCAGAAGGAGCAGGATCTGGAAGGGCTGTTCGCGGAGCAGAAGGGGAATGCCGTGCTTGCGCAATTCTCCGGCGCGCACCTCCAGTTCGTAGGGTCCGAACCGAAATCGGCGCGCCCGCTGAGCGGCTAATTCACTCACGGCAATTCGGTCCCGCCAGTCTAGCACGGCTCGCCGAACCACAGCAAGCCCTGCATTTTCAAATAAGTGTGCGTTTACCGCAAGATTACCGACGAATCACCCCGCAAACCTTTCCATCGCCGGCGGGCAAGCCTCATAATCGCCCCGCAAGGTGCGGTAAGCCCGCTGGAGCCGGGTTTGCCGCACGTGCCAGATTCCGATTTTCTCAAGGAGGAGCCATGTCCTTTGCAACGCGCCTGCTGTCAGCCGCCGCGATTCTGTCGCTCGGCTCAGTTTCATGGGCCGCAACACTGAACGTTGGTCAACCCAACACGAACTGTCCGGTAGCCACATACCCCACCATCATGGCTGCAGTCAACGCAGCCTCTTTCGGAGACACCATTGCGATCTGCCCGGGGCTGTATCCCGAGCAGATTCTGATTACCAAGCCGCTGACGCTTACCGGCATCACCGCCAACGGCATCGGCCGCGCCCTGGTTCAGCCTGCCACCATGTCTCCGCTCGGCGGCCTGTCGTCGGAGGCGGTGATCACGGTGATGAACACGTTCGGCGTCACCATTAAGAACCTTGCCATCGACGCCAGCAACAACGGGACCAGCGGATGCGCGGTTCCGGTCGCCGTGATTCATTACTACAATGCATCGGGCGACGTGGAGAACAACGCGATTTCCGGCGCGCTGGTGAGCAACCCCCAGAATTGCTCGAACTTGTTGAAACTGGGCAGCGGCTTCGGCGTGCAGGTGGATTCCAGCGGGGCGGGATCGTTTAGTGTGAACATAGCCAACAACAGCATCCACGACTACACCCGGAACGGAGTGTTTGCCGTCGGAGCGGGAATAAATGGGGACTTATATACATGACTCCCGTTAACCTTTCTTTGCAGCACGTTGCCTCGTTTTCCGAGCCCGTTTTTTCTGCGCTTTCGTCTTGGGCTTCGGTTTGTATGCAAGCACCACATCAGTTATCAGGTCTAACTCTTTGGGTACGTTCATCGAATAAACTCCGGAATGTTATGACTTCTGTCCCACCAAATGTACGCGACTCCCATCGGCCTACCGTCGCGCATTCGCCTCTTGAATCTATGCGCAAATTCGACCTTAAAAGCGGCCCATTGGTCGTTTTCGCTCCCGAGTGGTAGCAGCCCGAGCGGGATGGCATCCATAATCAGCGGGCGAAACCACTTCATATCTCTGTCCGGCCATGTCCCATACAGTTGACCGCGCCAGTCGTCCAGCGCACTCTGCCATCCACCCATGAGCGGCATGTCGAAGTAGCGCACCGAGAATCTGTACGCGCGGCGCGGCACGGTTCGCTCGATGAGTTCGATTCGCGCGGCTTGCCGCTTCCGTCGATTCTGCCTGACTTCGGACCATGTCACGATTTTGCGTTCTCCGCGATCGT
>CAYVPZ010000199.1:0-7831 GCA_964453955.1 uncultured Solibacteraceae bacterium
CCCGGCTACCTGACCCGCGACTGGCACGCCCACGGCCGCCACTATTTTTCTTACGACATGGGGAATGTCAAAACCCTCGATTTCTTCGCCTACGTCTCCGCCCGCTACCTCGTCAAGCGCGAAATGTACCAGGGCCTAGCCAACCCAATCGCCATCGAGGTCTATCACACCCCCGCTCACCCCTACGACGTCGCCGACATGATCGACGCGTCCAGGAGGGGTCTGGCCTATGACGAGAGGAACTTCAGTCCCTTCCAGTTCCGCCAATACCGCATCCTCGAGTACCCGCGCTACCGCGGCTTCGCGCAGTCGTTTCCCAACACCATCCCCTTTTCGGAGGGCATTGGCTTCATCGGCCGCGTGGAGAAGCCCAACGACATCGACTTCACCTACTTCGTCACCGCGCATGAGCTCGGCCATCAGTGGTGGGCGCATCAGCTCGTTGGCGGACGCGTGGAGGGCTCCAACATGATGTCGGAGACGCTCGCCGAGTACTCCGCTCTGATGGTGATGCAGCAGAAGTACGGCCGCGACAACATGCACCGCTTCCTCAGGCACGAGCTCGACGGCTACCTGCGCGGCCGGGCCGGCGAGATTCGCCGCGAGCGCCCCGTTGTCCTGGTTCAGAACGAGCCGTACGTCTGGTATCAGAAGGGTGGCCAGGTGATGTACACTCTGGCGGACTACATCGGCGAAGACAAAGTGAACCTCGCCCTGCACAACTTCCTCATGCGCTACCGCTACGCGAACGCCGACGAATCTCAGTCCGGGCCGTACCCCGACACGCGCCAGTTCATCGAAGCACTCCGCGCACAAACCCCCGCCGAACTGCAGTACTTCATTACCGACGCCTTCGAGAATATCGTCCTCTACGACAACAAGGCCGTCTCCGCCACGGTCTCGCCCACTCCCGACCATAAATACAAGGTCACCCTGAGCGTGCAGGTTCGCAAGGTCCAATCCGACGGCAGCGGCAACGAGTCGCCCATGCCCCTTCACGACCTTATCGATATCGGCGTTTTCAGCGGCAAGAAGGACGAAGAGAAACCCCTCTACCTGAGGAAGCAGTGGCTCACACAGCCCGCCCAGACCTTCGAGATTATCGTGGACCAGCCGCCCACCCGGGCGGGTATCGATCCCTACAACAAGCTCATCGATCGCAATTCAGACGACAATTTGATAGATGTTACGAGGCCATGAGCCAGACCGCCAGACATAGGTGGCGGGCGGGCCGGCGCGAGCTATCTTAGGAAGCGAGGTCTACCCATGTTCGGGCCGTCAATGTATTCACTTCGCACGTCAACGTGGGGTTCTTTCACGGCGCAGCGCTGCCGGATCCGGCCCGCTTTTTGCAAGGCAACGGCAAGTTCATGCGCCATGTGAAACAAGACCGGGAACGTCCATAGAAGCCACATGAGCGAGGAATCGCAACCCCTGGCCGGACCCCGGGCGGTCGGCGCGCAAAGCCACTGCGCTTCGAATCGATCAGGAAATGCGCGCAAAGGGGGCGCCGTCTCTGCAGGTTGCCTCTAATAATTCACGACCTGGCTTGATGGGACCTTGCCGATTTGTGTACTGGAGTCGGCCATCACCGGAAGGATGATGCGGTTGCCCTCTCTCACGTCCGGGCCCGTGGTGATGGAGTGCCATTGCTTCTGGTCGCGCGTGCGTGTCATCAGCAGCATCTTGTCGAGCGCTCGCACCCAGTTGCCCGGTTCCGCCCCGAGGGACGGAGGCAGCGCCCGCGCCAGTGCGTCTCTGGCCATCTGCGCGGCGGCGGCCGGCGTGGATGCAGGTCCGAAAGGCGGACCAGCCGCCATATCGTTAGTCGTTTTCCCGACCAGCCCGTAGCTCAGATCGAAGGCCCGCTTCGCGTCATCCAGATGCTCCTGTTCCCCCTGCCGCATCAACTCCGACATGTCCTTGCTCACCCTCCAGAAGTACTGGAATGTCACGCCGCCTTCGCTGTAAGTCATGCCCCGGCGAAGGTGATCGCCGTCTCCGGGATAAAACGACGTGTGCGTGATGTCGTTCGCCTGGGTTCGCTGCACCTGCGCGAAGTGCTGCCACGCGCCGTTCACTCTTTTCGGGACATTGGAGGTCTGGAACGATGGAGCAACGAAGGCGGCAGCGTTGGGGATCAGGGTAATGCCGCCGGTCGAGCCGAGCGACCCCTGATTGCCGGCGTCCAGAATTTGCGACATGCCGTCCGGAGCCGGCTTCACCACCGGCGAGCCGGCAAACAACACCAGCAGATCGCGCCGAAGCATGGCCCGGCGCGCCGTCTCTTCAATCTTGCGCAGAGAAGCGCGAACGGGAACCGAACCTGTCATAAGCCTCCTCCTGAACGGGCGACATTGGGCATTATGATAGCGCAGCACGCAAGCCGATGCAGGTGTGACGTGATTTTCCTCGTGGGCACTTTCCGCCGTCGGCCATGCCGCTTGCTTCCTCTCTGGTTTGCTTATCGAAAATGGCCCGGCCTGAACGCAACCGCTCCGCCCGAGCCCTACAACTGCGATGCGCCCAAGCTCTCAGCTGGCAACTTCCACTTCATTCTGGACCTGGCGCGATGGGCGTACCGGCAGCTTACACACATCCCCGGACTGGGCCTGAACTTTCGCCGAAGACCTGGAGTCGTGTTGCTCAGAGGCAGTCTTTCAGGTTGAACCTCTCAGGCCTACTCGGCGGGTCAGCAATGCGAACCTTGGATCCGACCGAAGCCGGGCACATTTGGGATCAACATTGAGATAGACCAGCCCTGCATTGCGATCCTCCACCGCCTTGTTCAGCCAATAAAAAGCCTTATCCATATCCCCGATCCGGATGGCCAGCAGCCCGATCCGCAGAGGCGATACATACTCCCTCGCCGCGCGCTGCTGCTCGGCTTCAAACCAAAGACGCACTCCTGCCTGATAACCGGATTGCCGCCAGGTTTTTTCGACATTCTCCGCAAGGTCATGCTGCCCACGGGCGTGGAGCAGTGCGACGGACCGCCGCATGGCATCGTCCAAACAGCCCTGCTGTTCGTAGTAATTCATCAGGTCTTCCAACGCAGCGGGAAACCCGGGCAACAGGTCCAGCGCTTCGCGGGCCGCATGGATGGCCGGCTCAACCTGTCCCTGGAAGGCGGCCGGATAGCCGCGGCACAGCGCGATAATCGGCGAGAGCGGGTCGATCTCCGCAGCCTGATCCAGTTCCGACTGCGCCTTCATGAAATCGCCCTGGGCCGACAGGAAGACGCCGTAAAACAGATGGGCGTTGGCATAGCCCGGGTCGAGCTCCAGCGCCCTGCGGAAGCCGCGGTCGGCCGCAGGGAAGTTCCATTCGTAAACATTGCTCATCAACGCCAGCGAGGCGTGGGCTTCGGCAAGCCGGTCATCGATTGCGAGGGCCCTTTCCGCCGCAGCCTTCGCTTTGCGCATGTATTCCTGGGTGGGCGCCTCGTCTCTGCCGAGGAAACTGCAGCTGTCCGCTAAGCCGGCGTAGGCCGGAGCGTAGGCCGGGTCTCGGGCGATGGCGGCCTGGAAGAGCCCGATCGACTTCAGATAGCCTTCTTTGGAACGCTGGTTCCAGAAATAGCGCGCCTGGAGGTAGAGCCGGTAGGCTGCCGGGTTGACGGGGTGGGTTTGCGACAGGCGCTCGCGGTCGCTGCTGCTGAGGCGGAGACGGAGGCTGGAGACGATTTCGGAAGCGATGCGATCCTGTACGGAACTAAGGTCTTTGGCGGTCAGCTCATATTGATTTCCCCAGATTCGCGTGCCTTCCGGAACGGCGACCAGTTCGACGGCCACCATGAAATTGTCGCCGCGTTTTGAGATGGTCCCGGTGAGGACGGACTGAACTTTCATCTCGGCAGCGGCGATCATGGGGTCCAATCCTTTCGCGCGATATCGATAGACGGTGCTGCTCGCCATCACGCGGACCTGGCGGAGGCGGGACAGGTCGTCGATGACGCTCTCGGTGATGCCGTCCGCAACGTAGTCGAGTTCGGAAGAATCGGCGGCCGGGGTCAGCGGCATGATGGCTACGAACTGCACCGGCGGGGTTCGAGCGAAATAGAGGGCCATTGCGACGAGGCAGAGGAGCATTGCTATACCGGCGGCCTGGTAAGCAAGGCGGGGGAATCGCGCTTTCGCGATCAGGGGAGGCTGAACGATTTCAGGGACAGCCGTGGGGGCAACAGGAACCGGGGCGGGTGGTGGTGGGGTTGCTCCCGCCAGGATGCGTTCATAGAGCGCGGCGGTTTCCGGTTCGGGCTCGACTTCGAGTTCGCGGCGCAGCGTTTCAGTGCAGATTCGGAATTGCTCCACGGCCAGATAGCGCTGGCCTGCCGCGGAATAGAGACGCATGAGACCGCGATGCGCCGCTTCGTTGCAGGGATTGGAAGCGAGCAGACGGGAGCAGGCTTCGATAGCGGCGGCGGAATCGCACGACGCTTCGCAGACGGCGGCGAGGCGCAGCAGCAGTTGCTCTTTGCGGGAGCGGAGTTGCTCGCGCCGCACAGAGGTCCAGTCTTCGTGGAGATCTTCGGGCAGGAGGTCGCCGTGGCAGATGGCGAGAGCGGCTTCGATTCGGTCTCGGTGGCCGGTCTTGAGGGCTTCTTCCGCAAGGGTCTCGAATTGCGAGACGTCGACCTGGATTTCGTCGGAACTCTGCAGCATGACGAGTTGGTCGCGCATGGGCAGGAAGCGCGAGGACGAGCCCGCGCTGAGATCTGGTTCGAGGGCGCGCCGGGCGGCGTGGAGCGCTTTATGCAGATTGTTGAGTCCCTGTTCGGGGTCTACGTCGGGCCAGAGGAGTTCGATGAGCTCTTCGCGATGCATCTGGCGCGAAGAGTGCCGGGGCGCCTGGAGCGCGAGCACCTTGACGAGGGTTTTCGACTTGCGGCGGCCCCAGCGCTGATCGTCTATCCGAACCCCGTCCACGGTCACCTGGAACGGTCCAAATAAATGAATAAGAAGCGGCATTGGGCGCCCGGAACGCCTATTTAGTGTCGCAGGTACAGGTGCGATTCCACAACGCGGCAGGGCGGTGTCAGGCGGCGGGCTGCAGCCTGTTTTCGTCCGGCATCCTCTCACGCAGCCTGATGAGTGCGACGCGGATCCTGGTCTTGACAGTTCCCAGAGGCAGACCGGTTCGGATGGCGATTTCCGAGTGGGAGAAGCCATCGAAGAAGGCGAGTCTGATCAGGCAACGCTGGTCCAGGGGCAGGTTGCAGACGGCGGAACGCAGTTGCGAATGCTGCCAGACCTCGGCGGAATCGGGGAAGTGGTGGTGTGCGGGGGCATTGTGAACGCGTTCGTCGAATTCCGATGCTCCGCTGTCACGCCGGAGTCGGCGGAAGCGGTCGAGAGCCCGGCTGCGGGCGAGCATGCATAGCCAGGACCATGGCGTTGCGCGGTCGCCGCGGTAGTCGCGGGCGTGAAGCCAGGTGTAGGTGTAGACGTCCTGGAGCACTTCCTCGGCATGGCCGTAGTCTTTCACGATGCGCCGAATGTATTTGGTCAGGACCGCGCAGGTTTGGGACCGGAGTTCCTGGAGGGCGGATTCATCGCCCAGTCCGATACGGCGCATCAGGTCTCTGGAATGGAGATCTCTTTCGACTATCACTGGAGATCTTTCTCGGTGCCGGGAGTGGGATTGGCCATGGCGGAGCGGAAACGGAGGTTTTGTTCGGCGACCCAGCGGGTCAGTTCGTCGATGGTGGCGGAACGGAACTCGGCTCCGGTCTGGACATGTTGAATGTAGTATGCCTTTCCGGAGGTAAGTTCGCCGGTGGCGTTTAAGGAGCAGCGAATCAGAAATGAACTTTGCACTGTCATGGAAGAGAGTTTGGGGGGCGGGTGTTCCAGACGGTTGTCAATGCGCTGGCGATCGGCTACCAGAAGGCTTCCAAACGGCTTCCAGGGAGGGAAGTGGGTTGATTTCAGGAATGAAGTTTGTCGGAGCGCGCACAGAATGCGTCTGTCCGCTCAAAAGACGGGGCGGCATCACCGCCAGGCAGTGATCGTCGGCTTGCGCGGCTGATACGCGTGAGGCATGCCGACGTTACTTGAGAAGGCGTTGGAACAGGTCGCTGCCCTGCCGGAGGACGAGCAGGATGCGATAGCGTCTCAGATTTTGTGGACGCCGGCCGAAGACGACGAATGGAAAAAACGTCTTGCCGGGAAACGCGATGTGATTCGTCGTATGGCGCGGGAGGCGCTGGAGGAAGATGAGAGGGGCGAAACGATTCCGCTGGACGATCTGCTCTGAATGCAGTCGCAGACCACCCGGCAGTTCCGGCGTTTGCTTTCCGCCTGCCCGCCGACGTGCAACGAGCGGCAAGGAGGGCGTATCGGCTCTTCGGAGCAATCCGGCGCACCCGGGCCCGCAATCAAAGAAGATCGAGGGGGTGAGGAGCATGTCGACTTGGCCCGCATTATTGAGGTTGCGTAACTCCTTTGGAATGTGGTGGCCAGGGACGGACTTGAACCGCCGACGCCAGCCTTTTCAGGGCTGCGCTCTACCAACTGAGCTACCTGGCCAGGGAGGGGATGCCGCGCTTACAGCGGCACCCCCAGTGTAACAAAAACGCGGCCCTCAGGCCCCCCGCAGCGTGGCCAGCACCGCGCCCGTCTGCTCCTCCACGTCCGCATGCAGACTATTGCCGTGCGCGTCCATGGTGACGATCGCGGCGAAGTCCGCCACCTCGAGATGCCACATGGCCTCCGGGATGCCCAGCTCCAGCCAGTTCACCCCGAGTACCTTCTTCACCGTCCGCGCATAGTACTGCGCCGCCCCGCCGATCGCGTTCAAGTAGACCGCGCCGAACTGCCGCAGCGCCGCCAGCGTCTTCGGGCCCATGCCCCCTTTGCCGATCACCGCGCGCACGCCGTAGCGTTCCAGCACGGTGGCCTCGTAAGGCTCCTCGCGAATACTGGTGGTGGGTCCCGCGGCCTTCACCTTCCACTCGCCACCTTCCTTAAGCATCACCGGTCCGCAGTGGTACAGCACGGCGCCGTGTAGATCCACCGGCGGCGCGTGCTTCATCAGGTGATGGTGGACGGCGTCGCGCCCGGTGAAGCACTCGCCCGAAATCAGCACCACGTCACCCACCTTCAGCGCGCGCACCTGCTCTTCGGTAAGTGGAGCGCGCAACGACACCTCGCGCCCGGTAAGCGGGAAACCGGCTGCCGCGGCCATCTTCTGCACCGGCCTTTCGGGATCGCGATAAAGCCACTTCGTGATGGCGCCGTTCACCGCATCCAGGCGCACGCCCAGCCGGCGGAACGCCCAGCACTCGTAGGCTACCGACACGAAAAAGCTGGCGGGCAGGCGGTTGGCCGCGGCGATCTTGCAGCCGATCAGCGACGCGCGTCCGCCGAACCCCATGGCGCCCACGCCCAGCCGGTTGGCTTCGTCCATGATTTCGGTCTCCAGCCTGGCCAGCGCGGGGTCGGGGTTGACATCGTCCAGCGTGCGGAACAGTTGCATCTTGGCCACCATGTACCCGTGCGCGCGATCGCTGCCAATGCAAACGCCGATCGCCCCGGGCGCGCAACCCTGTCCCTGCGCCTGCCACACCGCGTGCAGCAGGCACTTGCGCACGCCTTCGAGATCGCGGTCGGCGCGGCCCAGGTGGTCCAGATTCGCGGGCAGCGAATACTGAATGTTCTTGTTCTCGCAACCGCCGCCCTTCAGCAGCAGCTTCACCTCGATCTCGTCTTCTTCCCATTGCTCGAAGTGGATCACCGGCGTGCCCGGCCCCAGATTGTCGCCGCTGTTTTTCCCCGTCAGCGAATCCACCGAGTTCGGCCGCAGCTTGCCCCGCTTCGTCGCTTCGGCG
>CAYVPZ010000200.1:0-7807 GCA_964453955.1 uncultured Solibacteraceae bacterium
GCGGCCTGCGGGATCGCCTGCAGTCTCCCTCGTTCTGCCTGGCAACGCTGGCTGGCGCCATCGGTTTGATCGCGCTGCTGAGCGGCCTGCTTCCGGTGACGCGAGCGCTGTTGCTGCCGCTGCCTTACCAGAGTGCATCCGGCGTGGCCACCGTCTCCGAGAGCAACCTGGCCAGCGCGGTGCGGTCCGGCGTACCCGCAAACTGGGTCCGGCTCTGGCGGAGCAAGAGCCATCTTCTGCTGGGAGCCGCGCCTTACTTCTGGCGCGAGGACACCAGCGTGGACGGCTCGAACAGGCTGCTGCGCGTGCTGGACGCGCGGGTCGGCGATACGTTTTTTTCCGTGCTCGGCGCTCATGCGGAGCGGGGCCGGGTGTTCGCGCCCGGCGATGCCGAATCCTGCTACGACTGCGTGGTGTTGAGCCACCAGTACGCGAGGCGGAGCGACGCCGCTCCGGGCAGTTCCATCACGCTCAACCGGCGCCGGTATCGCGTCATTGGCGTGATGGATGGCGGCTTCTGGTTTCTCTCACGCGACGTAGCCATGTGGTCGCTTGCCTCGCGCCGGGAATGGAGCGGCTCCGCCAGAACCGCGCTGGTGGTGCGGCTGGCTCCCGGCGTCAGCGCCGAAGCGGCGGCGGCCGAACTGGGGTGGATCCTGCAGGACGCCGGTGTTCCCGCATGGAGCAGCCTGGTGGATATCTCGCCCGTGCAGGAGCGCGTGCGCTCGGTATTTGGATCGTTTGCCCTCGCGCTGGCGCTGGCCATGGTGATCACGGTGGTGGCGTTCGGCCTGCGTCTGCCCGCTATCGGCCGGGTGAATGGCGCCGTGGGGGCGCTGTTCTTCCTGGCCAAGACCATCCTGCTGCTGGCCGTTATCCTGCTTGCCGGCCTCGAGTTCACGCACGCGCCCGCGATCACCATGACCGGCGGCACGGACCTGCTCACCGAGCCGCTGTCAACGTGGCTGTTCCTCATCGTCTCGATGGGCGCGCTTACGTGGTCGATTCACGACCAGCGCCGCCGTTGCCGGGTCTGCTTGCGGCGGCTCGGCCTGGCCGCGCACGTCGGCTGTCCGGGCTGTCTGCTGCTCGACTGGGCGGGCACCGAACTGGTGTGCAGCGAGGGCCATGGCATGCTGCACGTGCCGGAGATGTTATCCTGCTGGCGCGAATCCGAGCAATGGACCGCCCTCGACGAGTCTTGGGCGGGCCTCTTTGAAGGATAGGCTCAACCGGCCGGAGCGGCGCCGGGGTTCCCTTCGCCGGGCGGTTTAGGTTGTCCGCCGCCGCCGGCGGGCTTTTCCTTCGCTTTGGCCGGGCTGATGAGCACGTGGGCGTTGCGCCCCTCCAGGCGCGGCTGTCCTTCCACCGTGCCCACGGCGGCCAGGTCGCCAGCGAAGCGCAGCAGCAGCTTCTTGCCGAGGTCGACATGGGCGATCTCGCGTCCGCGGAACTGCACCACGGCCTTCACTCGGTTTCCTTCCTTGAGGAAACGGATGGCGTGGTTCTTCTTGAACTCGTAGTCGTGATCGTCCGTGTTGGGCCGGAATTTCAGCTCCTTCACCTGGATGATGTGCTGCTTTTTCCGGGCCTCGTGCTGCTTCTTTTTGTTCTCGTACTGCCACTGGCCATAGTCCATGGCCTTGGCCACGGGCGGCTCCGCCGTGGGCGCAATCAGGATGAGGTCGAGCCCCATGTCCTGCGCTTTGCGGACTGCCGCCGAAGTGGGCATCACCTCGACGCTGCCGTCCGGGAACACCGCGCGGACTTCGCGAACGCGAATCGCCTCATTCACGTTCTCTCGAATCCTCGGGCGGCGCGGGGGAAAGTGTCTGGGAGGGATCATCGACGAGCGATCTGGGGGCGACCCGTGGCGGCAAAGCCGTCACCCCTGAAAACAAGGAATTTGCGAGGCAGCAAAAGGTTCTCCGTGGGAATTGCGTGCGCCAGCGGCGCGATTGATTCTTGTGGCAATGAGACTGAGGTCAAGTTTTCCTTGTTACTATCCTGCCAGAAGTGCGGCGATTCGGCAACAGGCTGATGCGGCCGGGCCCGGTTTCCACTCCGGCACTCACGCGGATTCCGGTGCAATTGTCTCGCCAAAGCCAACGTATTGCACCTCTTCCTCCAGTTCCAGGCCAAACATGGCGCAAACCCGCGATTTGAGATCCCCGATCACCGCGCGAAGCTCGGCCGCCGTACCCGCCCCGGCATTGTAAATGAGGTTAGCATGGTAGTCCGCAACCTGGATGTCACCGTTTCGCAGACCTTTCGCCCCCGCCTGCTCCAAAAACCACGCCGAGGGAACCTTGCCCTCCCTCACCACGCTGGCCGGGACACGCGCCCGAACGGACTCGGCGAGGTCGTCGAAAATCAGGTTCTTGAAAATACTGCCGGCGCACTTCATGGTGGGCGGGTACTTGCGGTTGCGAACGGTCAGGATTTCGCCGGCCACGCGCGCCAGCTCCTCGGAGGGGGCGGCTTCCAGCGCCAGATCCGCGGAAAGCACCACCCAGCTCTTGCTGCGCTTGAAAACGCTTTCGCGATACCGGAACCGGCACTCGGCGTTGTCGAGCGCACGCACCGCCGCGCCATCGAAAACCCGCACCTGGCGGACGCTCTCGCAAATCGCGCGCCCGTAGGCGCCCGCGTTTCCACAGATGGCCCCGCCGACGGTGCCGGGGATTCCGGTCATGGTTTCGAGACCGCGAAGGCCCTGAGCGATGGAGTAATCCACCAGGGCCTGCAGATCTCCACCGGCCGCGGCGCGGACCATGTCCCCGGTTTGTTCGATGCCCGCGCCGGTTAAGCGCAGGACGAATCCATCGAATCCGCTGTCGGAAACAATCAGGTTGGTGCCGCCGCCGATGACCGTGTGAGGGCAGCCGGAGCATTGCACGGCGCGCAACGCGTCCACTAACGCCTCTTCGGTGGCCGCCTCTATGAAATAGCGGGCGGGACCGCCGATGGCAAACCGCGTGTGCCGGCTGAGCGGCGTGTTTTCGGATATGGACAATCCGGCGATGTCATGGAGACGAGCCGCAAAAGAGTGCACTGACTCCAGAGTACATGCGTGCGGCGCGGGCACTTCAAACCTGGCCGACAATGACGAAATCGTCCACCGGCGAGGCGGCAACGCTGTTTGAAGCGCTCAGCCGGTGCAACATCGATCGGGCCAGCATATCCTTTTCTTCCTCGGTGGCGGCGCGCCTCGGCCAGCTACAGGAGTTGCAGACAGGATGCTGGTAGCGTCGAAGCAATATCTCCTCCGGCGACAACTCGAGATATTGGCCGATCTTCATGAAGTCATAATTCCCATATGCGCAGCATTCGTAGATGTCGCCGTTGCAGTCCAGGACGACATGCTCGAACAGCAGGGGGCACACTTCGCCGGGCTTCTCGTAAGGGCGCTCCGTACTGTACGAGGCCAGCTTTTGGCGCAGTTCCTCGTCGTGCCGGCCGATGGTCCACTTCACGGGGTGCCCGACTCCGGGCATGACTTCAAAGCCCAAACCGAGCCGCCTGGAAAGGTCTCTCAGCTTCTCGCGTTCGCCGGTGTTGTAGTCAAACTCAATGAATTTGATGTTGACGTGCGTGTGGATTCGCCCGGCCCTTTTTAGCTCCGAGATTTTCTCGAGATTCGCAAGAATGTAATCGACCCGGCCGCCGACATGATTGATCTCGTATACCTGCTGATCGAGGCCCGACACCGACACCAGCAGCCCGTCGGTGTGCGCCAGCACTGCCTCCAGGTTGTCAATCCGGCGGATCGATAGATTGCTGGAGATCCCGGTGCCCATGCCAAGTTTTTTGACGATCGCGAGGTACTTCTCCAGGTGGGGCGCGAGAAAGGGTTCGGTCCAATTGAACAGGCCGACCGTGGTGAATCCTTCTCGTTTTGCTTTGACGGCGATGCGTTCGAAATCGTCCAGAGGCATGGTTGTCGCGGAATTTGGCAACAACCTGGTGCCGCGTATGCACGTTGGGCACTTCAGGTTGCAGACATCCACGACATCAACGTAGAGCACCATTGCCACAGTCTAGCATCAGGCGGGCTTTACGATTCTGCATGGTCCGGCTCACGGCGGCAACGGGGCGGGACACCGGCCGCTCCGCTAAATCGCTCCACCGCCTTGACGCGGGGTCCGCGGAGCAGGGCGCTGGAAGTAACGGCGCGCCTATGTGAGCACGACGTGGCAACCGAAATAATGATCCACCTGGTTAAGACTTGCAGCAACCCACTCGTCCCTGTTGTTGAGTATCCGGAGGCTGGCGCCGGTGCGCAGGCGGGGAACTTCGAGGCCGGTCGCGCATGCCGGCTGGCCTATATTCGCCACAATGGTGTCGAACCTGCGGTTGGCCTGTTCTCCAAACCGAGCATAGTCGCCGTATACCCCGGCGGCCGCGCCCAGCGCCAAAACCGCAAGCACCAGCGCGGGAATGTTTACCGACTCCCACTGGCCGAATACGCAGACCACCGAGACCAGCATCGCCACCCAGAGAAGCGCGAAGGAGCGCGGCTCGGAATAAGGCGCAAACGCCAAGCTGGCGCAACTCAGCAGACCGGGAAGCAGAAACTCAAGCGAGGCCAGAAGCTGCTTTTTCACCGCGCGGGGCCGCAGAAACCCGAGCAGCAAACAGCACGAGAATACAACCAGCAGTTCGAAACTGGATAAACGAAAAACATTCACGACATCGCGCGCGCGGCCGGCCAGATAAGCGAACGACATCATCGGCACGTGGAACAGCGCATTGAAATAGGCGATACGCAGTTTTGTCGAGGGCGCCATCAACAGCGCTATCCAGCCCAGAGAATAAACAGCGGCGAGCGATAGCAGACTCCATATCCTCCCGCCACCCTGCCGGCGAATGCGCAGCACGCGCCACGCGAAGTAAACCAAAAGGGCTGGCGGGACGTTCTCAAAGGACATCCCGGCAAGAAGAGCAACCGCGGCGGCGGCAGCGACTCGGTATGGGCTTCGGGTGACGGTCAGCCTGAAGTCGTCCGCCACGAACACGAGCGCGACAAGCAGGTTCAGAACAAGAGGCTGCAGATACTCGGCTGCGGCGGTGCGCCAGAAGAACATCTCCATGCGAGGCCAGACCAGCCAGCATAGCGAACTGGCCACCAGCCAGCCGGAGAGGAATGCCCGGTCGAACCGAATCGACTGCCTCGCTATTGCGGCGATGCACCAGCAAAGACCCGCGAACGCCACCATGCTGGCCGCGGTGAACCAGGGGCCCGGCATGGCCATCCAGAAAATGGCCAGTTGCTCGCCGAGCCGGGCATTCCAATGGGCCATTTGGAAGGCCGACCTGTGTCCGATCCACAGCAGCGTTTCGGTGAACCGGCCATACCCTCCCAGCCGGGAGAGTCCGAAGTCCTCGCCGTTCAGCGGCGACACGGAAAACGTCAATGCGTTGACCGCAAATAAACTGACTAACAAACATATTACCGCAGTTAAATACGCGTGTTCCGGCAATAATGCGGGCTTTCCCCGCCCATTTTCGCCGGAGGCTGGAGAGAATCTGTCGGACATCGGAACCGATCCTATCACGGGACGTTACCGCCCCGCGTGCAGCCAGGTGGCGAACCATTCGCCGGCCAGCTCGGCCACTTTGTCCAGCGCTCCCGGTTCTTCGAAAAGGTGCGTGGCGCCGGGCACGATGCGCAGATCCTTGTCGCAGCGAAGCTGATCGAGCGCGCGGCGATTCAGGTCGATGACGGCGTGGTCGCGGCCTCCCACGATGAGCAGGGTGGGCGCGTCCACTACAGCGAGCGCGGGACCGGCCAGATCGGGGCGGCCTCCGCGCGACACCACGGCGCGCACGTTGTCGGGACGGCGCGCCGCCGCCACCAGCGCCGCCGCGGCCCCCGTGCTGGCGCCAAAGCAGCCGATGCGCAGCCGCGCCGTGGCCGGGTTACCGGAAAGCCAGTCCACCGCCTCAATCAGCCGCGTGGCCTGCAGCTCGATGTTGAAGCGCAGGTGGGTGTCCTGTTCGTCGGTTGCGCCTTCCTCGGGGGTCAGCAGGTCCAGCAGGAGCGTGCCGAAGCCACCCTGCTGCAGCATGTCCGCGACGTGCTGGTTGCGAGGGCTGTGCCGGCTGCTGCCGCTGCCGTGCGCGAACACGACAATACCCGGCGATCCGGGCGGGACCACCAAATCGCCTTCGAGCCCGCCGGGAGGAATGATCATCGCTGGGCCTCGGACAAGAGCGCGCGGACCTCGTCGTCGCTGGTTTGCGAGAAATCGTCGTACCAGTCGCTCACCGCCGAAAACGCCTCCGGTGCGCGGGCACAAACGATGCGGTCGGCAATGTCGCGAAACTCGTCGCGGGTGGCGGTCGCGGCAACGGGCACGGCCACCACGATGCAGCAAGGGTTTTGCCGCCGCAGCGCGCTCACCGCCGCCTTCATGGTGGATCCGGTGGCCAGACCATCGTCCACCAGAATGACCAGCCGGCCGCGCACGTCGGGCCGCGGCCGGTCCCCGCGATATTCGCGCTCGCGCCGCTCGATCTCCCGCGACTCCCGCTCGGCCACGGCATCAATAACGCCAGGAGAAATGGCCAGGTGACCCACCACGTCGTCATTGAGCACGCGCACGCCGCCGCTGGCGATGGCGCCCATGGCCAGTTCCTCGCGGCCGGGCACGCCGAGCTTGCGAACCACAAAGACGTCCAGCGGAATGCCCAGATGGCTGGCCACTTCGCAACCGACGGGGACACCACCGCGCGGAAGCGCCAGAACCAGCGCATTGGCGTCGCCCCGGTACTCTTCCAGAAGATCCGCGAGAGCGCGGCCGGCCTCGGACCGGTTGCGGAAGGTGGTGGCCATGACGACCTCCTTTCGAGGACGCCCGTTTATCTCGAACGCCGGCCTATCGCGAGCGCGTCGCGCCCGTGGCCGCCGGCTTCGGCGAGGAAGACGGCGCTTCCGCCGCCGCGGCAGCTTCCGGTTCCGGCTTCAGCAAGCCCAGATTCTTGCGCAACGTGGTGTCCACCTGCTGGCGAATATCGGCGTTGTCCTTGAGAAACTGACGCGCGTTCTCCCGGCCCTGCCCGATGCGTTCACCGTTGAAGCTATACCAGGAGCCGCTCTTCTCGATGATGTTCTGGGCCACCCCGAGGTCGATCAGATCGCCTTCCTTCGAGATGCCCTCGCCGTAAATGATGTCGAACTCGGCCTCGCGGAACGGCGATGCCACCTTGTTCTTCACCACCTTCACCTTGGTGCGGTTGCCGATGACGTTCTCGCCGTCCTTGATGGCGGCAATGCGGCGAATGTCCGCCCGGATGGACGAGTAGAACTTCAGCGCGCGGCCCCCGGTGGTGGTTTCCGGATTGCCGAACATGACGCCTATTTTCTCGCGAATCTGGTTGATGAAAATGAGGCAGGTGTTCGAGCGCGATACCACGCCGGTGAGCTTGCGCATGGCCTGGGACATGAGGCGCGCCTGCACGCCCATGTGGCTGTCGCCCATTTCGCCGTCGAGCTCGGCCTTGGGGACCAACGCGGCCACCGAATCCACCACCAGCACGTCGATGGCGCCGGAAGCGATGAGCGCGTTGGTGATCTCCAGCGCCTGCTCGGCGTAATCGGGCTGCGACACCAGCAGGTTGTCCACGTCGACGCCCAGCTTCCCGGCGTACTTGGGGTCGAGTGCGTGTTCCACGTCGATGAACGCGGCGACGCCCCCGGCTTTCTGGGCCGACGCCACCACCTGCAGCGCCACCGTGGTCTTGCCCGACGACTCCGGGCCGAAAATCTCGATGATGCGCCCGCACGGGAATCCCCCCACGCCCA
>CAYVPZ010000201.1:0-2250 GCA_964453955.1 uncultured Solibacteraceae bacterium
AGATTCTCGGCGGACTGATTCCGCAGGCGCGCTTCACCACCATCCTGATCCTGATCGTCAACTTCGCCCTGTACGGCGCGACGTGGCTGTACAGCCAGCGCACCGGCCTCGACTTCAACAAGACGCTGTATCTGTTTGGCGCCAAGGTCGGGCTGCAATACATGGATGGGCAGTGGTGGCGTCTGGTGACCGCGGGATTCCTCCACGGCGGCGTCATCCACATCCTGATGAACTCCTGGGTGCTGTTCGATCTGGGAGCGGAAGTGGAAGCCACCTACGGCACGGCGCGCATGATCGTGTTCTATTTCGTTTCCACGGTCACGGGCTTTTTTCTGAGTGCCTGGTGGTCGGTGGGCCTTTCGATCGGCGCGTCCGCCGGTCTCATGGGTCTGATCGGCGCCATGATCGCGTATGGCGTGACCGAGCGGACGGTGATGGCATCCGCGATGAAGTCGCACTACATCCGCTGGGCCGTCTATATCCTGGCGATGGGCCTGCTGCCGATCTTTTCCATCGACAACGCCGCGCACATTGGCGGGCTGGCCGGAGGCTTCGCCATCGCCTTCGTCTGTTCGACGCCGCGCGCGCGGCTGATGTGGCGGGAACCCCTGATCAAGGCCGCCGCGGGCTTAGCCGTCCTAATCACGGTAGCGTGCTTTGTGCTGATGTTCCGGTTCATGATGGTGGCGCAGCAGGAGCTGCTGCGGTAAGTCCTGCCTTCGGCCTATTCCGCGCGCAGGGCCTCGGTGGGGTCCACCGCCGCCGCCCGTCGTGAAGGAAGATAGCTGGCCAGCATGGCCGCCCCCACCAGCGCGAAGGACACGGCGACATAAGTGAGCGGGTCCAGCGGGCTGACCTCGAACAGCAGAGAGGTCATCAGACGCATCAGCGCGCCCGCCGCAACCAGGCCGCAGGCGAGGCCGATGCCGGTCAGAATCAGGCCGTGGCGAACGAACATGCGCGACAGCTCCTCCTGACGCGCGCCCAACGCCATGCGGATGCCAATCTCCCGCGTCCGCTGCGACACCGAGTAAGCGATCACGCCGTAGATGCCCACCACGCCCAGCAACAGCGCCATGCCGCCCGCGAAGGCCAGCATGACCAGCGTGAAGGAGGTGCGCGCCATGGACTTCCGGTACGTTTCGTCCTGTGTGCGCACCAGATCCAGCGGCAGGTTCCCATTCACCGACCACACGGCGCGCTGGATATCCCGGATCAGGCTGGCGGAGCCCGCGCGGCTGCTGCGGATGGCGTAGGTCATGGTGTGGCGCACGGTGACGTCGCTGCTCCAGAAGCCCTTCATGACCATGGGCCAGTACACGGTGGTGGGCGCCGGCTTGTTGACGCCATCGCTGCGCTCGTCCCCCACTACGCCGATCACCTCGCGCCACAGGCCGGTGGGGCCCTCGCGGACGCGTTTGCCGAGAGCCGCCGCCCGTCCTCCCCAGTATTCGCGGGCGAAATTGTCCGAAACCAGGGCGACGGGCGTCAGGTCGTGAATATCCTTCCAGGTGAGGTCGCGGCCGGCGAGAATCGGATCGCCCATGGTCCGGAAATAATCGGGCGAAATGTATTTGTAGCGGCGAATCGGCGCCAGCTCTCCTTCCGCGTACCGGCGATCCTCGGCGAACACTGGATCGAAGCTGCCCGTGCCGTCCATGGGCAGGTGGCTGGAGAGGCCAACCGAAGCCACGCCGGGGACGGCCGCGATGTTCCGCGCCAGTTCCTCGTCCAGCGGCGCTACCCGCGCATCGGGCACCTCCGCGTCCGGTACGGAAATCTGTACCGTCTGGATTTCGGCCGGATGGGTGAAGCCGGGCTGAACCCGCAGCAGCGCCCGGGAGGTGCGGATCATGAGCCCGGAGCTCACCAGCAGCACCAGCGCCAGAGCTACCTGCACCACCACCAGAACGTTTCGCGCACGATGGCGCTCCCGGCTCTGGCTGGCCGTCCGGCCGCCGCCACGCAACGTCTGGCTGAGCCGGGAACCGGCGTACTTCAGCACCGGCAGGAAACCGAACAGCAGACCGGAGACCAGCGAGATGGCGAACGCGAACAGCAGCACCGGCAGATCGATGCCGATTTCGCCGAGGCGCGGCAGGCCGGCGGGCGCCATCGCCACCAGCAATCGCAGCGCGGCGCGAGCCAGCAGGAGTCCCAGCAGGCCACCGGCGATGGCCAGCGTCAGGCTTTCCGCAAGAAGTTCGAGGGCCAGACGGCCCCGGCCGGCGCCCAGCGCCGCGCGAATGG
>CAYVPZ010000201.1:2260-7789 GCA_964453955.1 uncultured Solibacteraceae bacterium
ATGGCCAGCTCCTGCTGACGGCCCTCCGTCCGCACCAGCAACAGGTTGGCGATGTTGGCGCAGGCGATGAGCAATACCATGCCGATGGTGGTCATCAGCACCCACAACGTGCTTCCCACGTCGCCGATCACGAACTGCCGCAACGGTTGCAGCCTCGGCCCGAGCCGCGCCTGCTCGAACATCCTCGGGCCGAAGCCGCCCGGCGGCGGGAAGCTGGCGTTCACGATGGGGATCATTCGCGCAACGTCGGCGCTGGCCTGGGCGATGGTGGCGCCGGGTTTCAACCGGCCCAGTCCCGGATAGCTGAAGTTCCCGAGGTGCGTTTTGGAGCGGTCAAACTGGAGGGGCGCGATGAGCGCGGGGTCGGCGTCCAGGAAGCGAAACCGCTCCGGCATCACGCCGATGATCTCGCGAGCCTTCGCGTCCACCACGATTCTCCGGCCAATCACCGCGGGGTCCCCGCCAAATTTGCGCTTCCAGTATCCCCACGTCAGCATCACGGTGTCCGGGCTTCCGGGCGTATCGTCCTTCCGTGTGAACCACCGCCCCAGCGCCGGGGGCACGCCAAAGATCGGCAGGATGCCGTCGGTGACCATCAGACAGCGCACCTGTTCGGGCTCGGCCAGGCCGGTGACGCTCATGGTGTCCATGCCGAAGAGCCCGACATCCTGGAACGTGCGGCTCTGGTCGCGATACACGAAGTTTGTGGAGGGTGAGGAAGGCAGCTCGGGGAGATTTATGCCGGGAGCCTTGTGCAGAATGCTGACCAGCTGATCCGCGTTGGGGTAGGGAAGGGGCTTCAGCAAAACGCTCTCGATCACGCTGAAGATGGCCGTGTTGGCGCCAATTCCGATGGCCAGCGTGAGCAGCGTGATCGCGCTGAACATGGGCGCGCGCCGCAGCCGGCGAAAAACGTGTTTGAGCTGATTGCCGAACTGTCCCATGCCCTTTATACGATACAATGCCGCGGCGGTTCCCGGTTTCTGTCTTGTTATTAGGGACACGCGGCGCGTCCCTTTACTCCCTTTACTTCCTTTACTCCCTTTACTCCTTCTATTTCCCCTCGCTCTCCCCCACCGCGCCCACCAGCGCCTCCGCGTCGGTCGGCACCGGGGCCTGCAGCAACTCCAGAAACGCCTCCGCCGCGCGGTTGAAGCGCTTGCGCTTGCGATGCACAATGCGCACCGGCCGGAACAGCGTCGAGGGCACCAGGCGCACCGGCAGCAGCCGTCCCTGGGAGATCTCCTCCCGCATCACCCGCGCCGGCATAATGCTTACGCCCGCGCCGTGCGCCACCGCTTCCTTCATCATCTGCAGATTGTCGAAGTGCACCGTCACCTGCACCGTGACGCCATTCTCGCGCAGGAACCGATCGATGTCCTTGCGGATGGGCAGGTCCTCGTCGAACGCCACGAAATCCAGCCCCTCCAGTTCGTGCACGTGCACCCCGGTCCAGCGAGCCAGCGGGTGCGTGGGCGCCACCGCCACCACCATCTCTTCTTCCCGCCACGGCAGCACCGTCGCCTCCCGGGTCGGTTCGGCGTAGCTGATCAGGCCGAGGTCGGCGTGTTCGGAAATCACCGCCTCGTACACCTTCTCGGGACGCAGGTATTCCACTTCCAGCCGCGCCTCGGGGTAGCGCCGCGAGAATTCCCGCTCCAGCTCGGACATCTCCGACAAGCCCACCGAGTAGATGGCCGCCACCCGCACCGTGCCGTCCACCTCGGATTTCAACCGGTCCAGCGCCACGTGGAACTCCTCGTCGCGGCGCAGCACGTCCCGGCAGAACTCCAGGTAGAGTTTTCCCGCGTCGGTAACACTTAAGGGGCGTGTGCCGCGGTCGAAGAGGGCAATCCCCAGCGTGCGTTCCAGTTCCCGGATCTGCTGGCTGGCGTATGACTGGCTTACGCCGTTCAAGCTGGCGCCCTGGCTGAAACTTCGCGACTGGGCGATGTCCCGGTACAACCTGAATGTTTCCAATGTTACAATTTCCCAGCACCCATACTATTACAAATACCAATACTTAGTCAAGCAAGATTTTGATTGTGCTTATACTGTAATGGCTGATATACTGGCCTCATCCCACTAATCCGAAGGAGCAGCGAAAGGTGGATCTTCATAACGGATTACCCGCCCGGCAGGGGCTGTATAACCCCGGCAACGAACACGACGCGTGTGGCATCGGCTTCGTGGTCAACATCAAGGGCCGTCCCTCGCACGACATCATTCTCAAAGGCATCCAGATCCTGATCAACCTCACCCATCGCGGCGCCTGCGGCTGCGATCCGGAAACCGGCGACGGCGCGGGGATTCTTATCCAGATTCCCCATCGTTTCTTCGCCCGGGAGTGCTCGAAGCTGGGCTTCACGCTGCCCGCCCCGGGCGAATACGGCATCGGCATGGTCTTTCTCCCGGTGGAGCCGGCGCAGCGGTTGCAGGTGGAAGGCATTCTCGAGCGCATCGTGCGCGAGGAGGGACTCACCGTGCTCGGCTGGCGGGATACGCCGGTGAATTCCAACGCCATCGGGCGCGTGGCCCGCGCTTCCCAGCCCTATATCGAGCAGATCTTCATCCGCGCGGCTTCGGGGATGCCCCAGGACGAGTTCGAGCGCAAGCTGTACGTGGTGCGCAAGCGGGCGGAGAACGAGCTGGCCAATTCCGACATCCACGACAAGGCGTTTTTCTACCTGCCCTCGCTGTCCTCGCGCACCATCGTGTACAAGGGGCTGCTGCTGGCGCCGCAGATCGCCAATTTCTATCACGAGCTTTCCGACCCCGACGCCCAAAGCGCGCTCTGCCTGGTCCATCAGCGCTTTTCCACCAACACCTTCCCCACCTGGCAACTGGCCCATCCGTTCCGCTATCTCTGCCACAACGGCGAGATCAACACCGTGCGCGGCAACCAGAACTGGATGCACGCTCGCCAGAGCATCATGGATTCGCCGCTGTTCGGCAAACAACTGCAGCAAACTTTCCCGGTGATTCAACCGGGATCGAGCGATTCGGCGGCCATCGATTCCGCCGTGGAGCTGCTGGCGCTGGCCGGCCGCAGCCTCCCGCACGTGATGGCCATGCTGATTCCGGAAGCGTGGGACGCCGACACCACCATGCACCCGGATAAGAAAGCGTTTTACGAATATCACGCGTCGCTGATGGAGCCGTGGGATGGCCCGGCGGCGGTGGCGTTTACCGACGGCCGGGTGATTGGCGCCACCCTCGACCGCAACGGTTTGCGTCCGGCGCGCTACCTCGTCACCAAAGACGACCTGCTCATCATGGCGTCCGAAACCGGCGTGCTTCCGGTGAAGCCCGAAGATGTGCGCTACAAGGGCCGCCTGCAGCCCGGCCGCATGCTTTTGGCGGACACCGTGGAAGGCCGCATCATTCCCGACGACGAGATCAAGGAGCGGCTGTGGAGCCGCCAGCCCTACGCCCAGTGGCTCAGGGAGAACCAGATCAAGCTCGACGACCTGGCCGAGCCGGGGCGCTTCCACGCCTCCGATCAGGACAGCATCATCACCCGCCAGCGCGCCTTCGGCTACACCGAAGAGGAAATCCGCATGCTCATGCTGCCCATGGCCATCGACGGCCAGGAGCCGGTGGGCTCCATGGGCACCGATACGCCGCTGGCCTGTCTTTCCGACAAGCCGCAGCCGCTGTTCAACTACTTCAAGCAGCTTTTCGCGCAGGTGACCAATCCGGCCATCGACCCCATTCGCGAGGAACTGGTGATGTCGCTCACCAGCTACATCGGAACCGAGCGCAATATTCTGGGAGAGTCGCCGCAGAACTGCCACACGCTGAAGCTCCCGCACCCCATCCTCACCAATCGCGATCTGGCCAAGCTGCGCCGCGTATCCACCAGCGAGCTGCTCTCCACCACGCTGCCCATGCTCTTCCGGCCCCGGGGCGACGACGGCCGGGAGATGAAAGCGGCGCTGGACAGCCTCTGCCGGCGCGCCTCGCTTTCCATCAAATCCGGCTATACGCTGCTGATTCTGTCAGATCGCGGCATCGACGAAGAGTACGCGCCACTGCCCAGCCTGCTGGCGCTCACCGCCGTGCACAATCACCTGGTGCGGGAGGGAACGCGCACCCAGGTTGCTCTGATCATCGAATCCGGCGAGCCGCGCGAGATCATGCACTATGCGCTGCTCATCGGCTACGGCGCCAGCGCCATCAATCCGTACCTGGCCATCGAGACGCTGGAGCAGCAGACGCTGCGCGGCCACCTGCCCGACGGAGTCACCTTCGAAGCCGCGCTCAAGAACTACAAGAAGGCGGTCAACAAAGGCCTGCTCAAGGTCTTCTCGAAGATGGGCATCTCCACGCTGCAGAGCTATCGCGGCGCGCAGGTGTTCGAGGCCATCGGTCTGAACCGGGAGCTGGTGGACAAGTACTTCACCGGCACATCGTCGCGCATCGAGGGGGTCAGCCTGGGCGTGCTGGCGCGCGAGGCGCAGATGAAGCACGAGCACGCCTTCCGCCCGGTCACCGAATCGGAGAAAGAGCTGGAACCCGGCGGCCAGTATCATTACCGCGTCAACGGCGAGTATCACCTGCTGAACCCGCTCACCGTGAGCAAGCTGCAGCATTCCGTAAGGCAGAACAGCTTTGAGACATTCGAGGAATTCAGCCGCCTGGTGGACGATCAGAGCCGCAACCTGTGCACTCTGCGCGGCCTGATGAAGCTGAAGAAGGTGGCGCGGCCGGTTCCCCTCGACGATGTGGAACCCGCCACCGAGATCGTGAAGCGCGTCGCCACCGGGGCCATGTCGTTCGGCTCCATCAGCAAGGAGGCGCACGAAACCCTGGCCATCGCCATGAACCGCATTGGCGGGCGCTCCAACACGGGCGAGGGCGGGGAAGACGAGGAGCGCTTCCAGCGCGACGCCAACGGCGATCTGCGGCGGAGCGCGGTGAAACAGGTGGCCTCCGGCCGTTTCGGCGTCACCACGAATTACATGGTGAACGCCGACGAGCTGCAGATCAAGGTCGCTCAGGGCGCCAAGCCCGGCGAGGGCGGCCAGTTGCCCGGCCACAAAGTGGATGAGGTGATCGCGCGGGTGCGCCACTCCATCCCGGGCGTGCAGCTCATTTCGCCGCCCCCTCACCACGACATCTATTCCATCGAGGATCTGGCCCAGCTTATCTACGACCTCAAGAACGTCAACCCCAAAGCGCGCATATCGGTGAAGCTGGTGGCCGAGGTGGGCGTGGGCACGGTCGCGGCGGGCGTGGCCAAGGCGCATGCCGACGTAGTGCTCATCGCCGGCCACGACGGGGGCACCGGCGCTTCGCCGCTCACCTCCATCAAGCACGCCGGCATTCCCTGGGAGCTGGGCCTGGCGGAAACCCAGCAGGTGCTGGTGATGAACGACCTGCGCAGCCGCATCCGCGTGCAAACCGACGGCAAGCTGCAAACCGGGCGGGATGTGGCCATCGCCGCGCTGCTGGGCGCCGAGGAATTTGGCTTCTCCACCGCCCCACTGGTCAGCATGGGCTGCATAATGATGCGCAAGTGCCACC
>CAYVPZ010000202.1:0-7786 GCA_964453955.1 uncultured Solibacteraceae bacterium
CCACCTCGGCCAGCATTCCGGCGGCATGGTGATCTGCCAGGGCCAGCTCGATTCCGTGGTTCCGCTGGAGCCCGCCACCATGCCCGGCCGCGTGGTCGTGCAGTGGGACAAGGAAGACTGCGCCGACATGGGCATCGTCAAGGTGGATCTGCTCGGCCTCGGCATGATGGCCGTGCTGTACGATTCGACGCGGATCATTAGCGAGTCGTACGGCGAAGAGGTGAGCCTCGCGCATCTGCCGCCGGGCGACCCGCTGGTCTACGCGGCGCTCGAGAACGCCGACACCATCGGCATGTTTCAGGTGGAGAGCCGCGCGCAGATGTCCTGCCTGCCGCGCATGCGCCCGCGGCGTTTCTACGACATCGTGGTGCAGGTGGCCATCATCCGGCCCGGGCCCATCGTGGGCCAGATGCTCAATCCGTTTCTGCGGCGGCGGCAGGGCCGCGAAAAAGTGGAGTACGCGCATCCATCGCTCCAGCCCGTGCTGGAGAGGACGCTCGGTGTCCCGCTGTTTCAGGAGCAGTTACTCAGGATGGCCATGATCGTGGCCAATTTTACCGGCGGCGAGGCGGAGGATTTGCGGCGCGCCATGGGCTTCAAGCGGTCGGAGGCGCGCATGCGCGAAATCGCCGTGAAGCTGCGCAGCGGCATGGAGAAGAATGGCATTCAGGGGAAGGCGCAGGAGGCGATTATTCAATCCATTTCTTCGTTCGCGCTGTACGGTTTTCCGGAGTCGCACGCGGCCAGTTTCGCTCTGCTCGCTTATGCCAGCGCGTATTTAAAATGCCATTATCTGGCGGCCTTCACGGCGGCCATGCTGAATAATCAGCCCATGGGATTTTACGCGCCGGCCACGCTGGTGAAGGATGCGCAACGGCACGGGCTGCATTTCCGGCCCATCGACATAACGCGCTCGGACTGGCTCTGCACCATCGAGGAGCACGACGGGGCGAAGTGTGTCCGTCTGGGGCTGAATTACGTGAAGGGCGTGCGCGAGACGACGGCCCGGGAGATCCTGGCGGCGAGGGGCGGGCCGAGGGAAATTGGGGACACTTCATCTGGTGTCGGGAGTGGCGCAACTTGCAATCAGGTGGAGTGTCCCCCAATTCCCCTCGGCCCGCCAACGGAATCTCGCCCATTCACGAGCATTCAGGATCTGGTGGATCGCGTGCCCGGCCTGCGCAAGGATGAGTTGCGGGCACTGGCCGAAGTGGGCGCGCTGAACTTCATCAACGGCATTCACCGGCGCGATGCGCTGTGGCAGGCCGAGCTGGCCATGCGGCCCGCGGGCCCTCTGTTTGCGGTTGAGAGGACCGACGTGCCGGAGCCGGGTCCGCTGGCGCGCATGACCGACTCAGAGCGTCTCAACACGGATTTCCGCCGCACCCACCTGACCATCGGACGGCACCCCATGTCCTTCCACCGCGAGCGCATGAACGAACTGGGCGTGGTGCCGGCCAGCGAACTGAAAAGCGTGCCCCATGGCCGTCTGGTGCGCACGGCGGGCTGCGTCATCTGCCGCCAGCGGCCGGGCACGGCGAAGGGGCTGGTGTTCCTGAGCGTGGAGGACGAAACCGGGGTGTCGAATGGCGTAATTATGCCGGACGTGTACGCGGAATATCGCGCGACATTACTGGAGAATGCGTATCTGTTAATTGAGGGCGAGCTGCAGAATATCGACAACGTGGTGACGGTGAAGGTGGCGCACATGCTTCCGCTGCACGTAGCCGAAGAGGCCGTGCCTTCGCACGATTTTCGGTGACCCTCGCGAGTTAGTCGCCGCTGGATAGTGCAGGTAGCTCAGCACGTCGTCGAGCTTTGAAGATCTCCATGGCTTTCGCGTAGCGATGCTGAAACTGCCGAACCACCTCGGCCCCCTTCGCTTTTGCGCTCTTTTCGTCGCGTTGCACGAAGACCGCCTTCATGGCATCGCTCACTTCCGCCTGGCTGTGCCTGGGAACCTGCACCAGCATGTTGCGGTAGAAATGCACCTTGCAGCGCTGCCATTCGGCGTTGAGCACCTTCCGCACCGCGTTCTTCAGACCGCCATGCGCATCGGAAATCATCAACTGCGCACCGCTCAGTCCACGCTCCTTCAGAGCTTTCAAAAACTGCGTCCAGCCGTCTTCGCTCTCCGTCGGGATCACGTCCAGACCCAGCACTTCCCGCCGCCCCGTGGCGATGACCATCGCCATCGACTCCACGCGCTCGTCCTCGCGGACCTTCTCATAAACCGCGTTCACCCATACGTAGCGGCTTTCCCCCAGCCGCCGTTCCCGGAACTGGACGGACTTTCTCGTCCAGCGCGTGCACAGCTGGCTCACCTGGCCCGCCGATACGCCGGGCGATGCCGAACTCGGCCAGCACGTTCTCGATCTTCCGCGTGCTGACGCCCTGCACCACCGCTTCCTGAATCACGCTCACCAGCGCCTGCTCGCTGCGCTTGCGGTGCTCGATGAAGCTGGGCACGTAGCCGCCCTCGCGCACCTTCGGCACCTACAGCTTCAGCGAGCCCAGCCGCGTATCCCACCGGCGTTCGCGATGCCCGTTGCGATACTTCGTGCGTTCGTCGCTGCGCTGGTGCGGCTCAGCGCCGATCCTCGCGCTCACCTCGGCCTCCATCACGAAGTCGGTGATCATCTCCGCCATCGCGCGGATGGGTCCTCCGCGCTCCCTGCGGCCTCGACACCGCACGGTCTCTCAGCTTGACAGGAAGCAGTTTCCTCCGTTAACATACTATTCCTATAGGCGAATGGATATTGAGACATCACCGACGATCACAAGATCTGCCGCCACTTCAGACAGCGAGTGCCCGGCGTACCAGCGCATCCGCCCGGCCTTCGGTTGCCGCCCGTGATCCTTCAATGCCAGAACGCTGCGGACGGGATGGTAGCTGCATGAAATCCGCGATCCCGATTCTTGCACTCTGCCTGGCCCTGCTCGCGGGCTGCTCGGGCGCGAACCCCCCCCAGCGGGTTCACCTGCTGAATGTCTCCTACGATCCCACGCGCGAGCTGTATCAGGAATTTAATAAAGCCTTCGCCGCCGCCTGGAAGGAGAAGACGGGGCAGGACGTGGAGATCGAGCAGTCGCATGGCGGCTCGGGGAAGCAGGCGCGGGCGGTTATCGACGGGCTGCAGGCCGATGTGGTGACGCTCGGGCTGGCCTACGACATCGACGCTATCGTCGACAACGCCCACCTCATCGATCCGGGCTGGGAGAAGCGCCTTCCCAATAACAGCACGCCCTACACGTCCACCATCGTCTTTCTGGTGCGCAAGGGAAACCCGAAGGGCATCCACGACTGGCCGGACGTCATCCGCAAGGGCGTCAGCGTGATTACGCCCAATCCGAAAACATCCGGCGGCGCGCGCTGGAACTACCTGGCGGCGTGGGGCTACGCGTGGAACACCTACGGCCACGACGAGAAAAAGGCCCGCGACTTCATCGCCGCGTTGTATCGCAACGTTCCGGTGCTCGATTCCGGGGCGCGCGGGTCCACCACTACCTTTGTGGAGCGGGGCATCGGCGATGTGTTGCTCGCCTGGGAGAACGAAGCGTATCTCTCGGTGCGCGAGTTCGGCAAGGACAAGTTCGAGATCGTCAACCCATCCTCCAGCATTCTGGCCGAGCCGCCGGTGGCGGTGGTGGACAAAGTCGCCGACCGGCACGGCACCCGAGCGGTGGCCGAAGCGTATCTCGAATACCTGTACACGGAAGCCGGACAGGAGATCGCGGCGAAGAATTTCTACCGGCCGCGCCTCCCGAGCGTACGCGAGAAATACAAGAGCAACTTCCCGGACATCAAGCTATTCACCATTACGGACGTGGCCGGGACCTGGCGGGAAGTGCAGCAGAAGCATTTTGCCGATCACGGCCTGTTCGACCAATTGTACAAACCGGAGTGAAGAAGCTTGATTCGCTTACGGCAACACAGCGTGGTCCCCGGGTTTGGCCTGACCCTGGGCTACACGCTCACTTATCTGAGCCTGATCGTGCTGATCCCGCTGGCGGCTCTGGTGGTGAAGGGGACGGCGCAGTCGTGGGCGCACTTCGCGGACGCCGCGTTCGACGCTCGCACAATGGCCGCATGGCGTCTTACCTTCGGCACCGCGCTGATTGCATCGCTGATCAACGCCGTCTTCGGATTGATTGTCGCGTGGGCTCTGGCGCGTTATGACTTTCCGGGGCGCCGCGTGCTGGATGCGCTAATTGACGTTCCCTTCGCCCTGCCCACGGCGGTGTCCGGCATTGCGCTGACGGCCATCTATTCGCAGAACGGGTGGGTGGGCCGGTTTCTGGAACCGCTGGGCATCAAGGCGGCATTTTCGCCGCTGGGCATCGTGATCGCGCTGACCTTCATCGGGCTGCCGTTCATCGTGCGATCGGTGCAGCCGGCCATCGAAGACCTGGACCCGGCGGTGGAAGAGGCGGCGGTCCTGCTGGGCGCCACGCGCCTGCAAACGTTGCGCCGCGTGATTCTGCCCGCGTTGCAGCCGGCGCTGGTGGCGGGCTTCGTGACCGCGTTCGCGCGCGCGCTGGGCGAATACGGGTCGGTGATCTTCATCTCCGGGAACATGCCCATGAAGACGGAGATCGCTCCGCTGCTGATTGTCACGCATCTCGAGCAATACGATTACACCGGCGCCGCGGCCATCGCGCTGCTGATGCTGGTCAGCTCTTTTGTGCTGCTGTTTCTGGTGAACGCGGGACAGTGGTGGTCGGCGCGCCGGCGGCAGGGAAGAATGGCGTAATAGATGTTCATCACTTCGCGCTCCCGCTATACCGAGCCCACCTGGATGCGCCTCTGCATCATTCTGATCGCCGTGGCATTCGTGGCCCTGCTGGTTCTGTTGCCCGTTGTGGCCGTGTTTGGCGAAGCGCTTCGCAAGGGCATCTCCGTCTATGTGGCCAGCATCACCGACCATGACGCTCTCTCCGCCCTGCGTCTCACCGTGCTGACCGCGGCCATCTCGGTTACGGCGAATCTGGTGTTCGGCGTGGCCGCCGCGTGGGCCATCGCGAAATTCGAGTTCCCCGGCAAAAACGTCCTACTTTCCCTGATCGATCTGCCGTTCGCCGTGTCGCCGGTGATCTCCGGACTGGTGTTCGTTCTTCTCTTCGGCGCGCAGGGGTTCTTCGGCGAATGGCTGATTCGCCACGACGTGCAGATCGTTTTCGCCGAACCCGGCGTCATTCTGGCCACCATTTTCGTCACCTTCCCGTTCGTCGCCCGCGAACTCATTCCGCTCATGCAGGAACAGGGGACCGACGAAGAAGAAGCGGCGGTCCTTCTGGGCGCCGGCGGGTGGCAGTTGTTCCGCCGCGTCACCCTGCCCAACATCCGCTGGGCGCTGCTCTACGGCGTAGTGCTGTGCAACGCGCGCGCCATGGGCGAATTCGGGGCCGTGTCGGTGGTGTCCGGGCACATCCGCGGCCGCACCAACACGCTGCCGCTGCACGTGGAGATTCTGTACAACGAATACAATTTCTCCGCGGCGTTCGCGGTGGCCAGCCTGCTGACGCTGCTTGCGGTAGTCACCCTGCTGGTGAAGGCCGCGCTCGAATGGCAAACGCGGCGGGACCAGCCTCCGCTCGCGGTGGAGGAGCAGTAAGAATGGCGATTGAGGCGCGTCACATCAGCAGGACGTTTGGGTCGTGGAAGGCCCTGCGGGACGTGAGCCTGGCAGTGAACCAGGGCGAGCTGGTGGCGCTGCTGGGTCCGTCGGGTTCGGGCAAAACCACGCTGTTAAGGATCATCGCCGGTCTGGAACAACCCGATCCACGGCCCGAGACGGCGGTGTTCATCAATGGAGTGGACATCTCTCGCCAGCGGCCCGACGAGCGGAAGGTTGGCTTCGTGTTTCAGCACTACGCTCTGTTCCGCCACATGAGCGTGTTCGAGAACATCGCGTTCGGATTGCGCGTGCGCTCGCGGAAGACACGTCCGCCCGAGCCGGAGATCCGGCGCCGCGTTGCAGAGCTGCTGGAGCTGATCCAGTTGGGCCGATGGGCCAATCAGTACCCGTCGCAGCTCTCCGGTGGACAGCGCCAGCGGGTGGCTCTGGCGCGGGCGCTGGCCATCGAGCCGAGCGTGCTGCTGCTGGACGAGCCGTTTGGGGCCCTCGATGCGCGGGTGCGCCAGGAGCTGCGCCGCTGGCTGCGGACTCTGCACGCAAGAATCCACGTAACCAGCGTGCTGGTGACCCACGATCAGGAAGAAGCGCTGGAGGTGGCCGACCGCATCGCCATTATGAATCAGGGCCGCATCGAACAGTTCGGCACTCCCGACGAGGTGTTCCATCATCCTGCTTCCGAGTTCGTCGTCACCTTCCTGGGCAACGTGAATCTGTTTCACGGGCGGGTGGAAGCGGGCAAGGCGGTCATCGGCCGGTTGGCCGTGGACGCGAGGCGCGCGCTGCCCACGAATGGCGGCGCGGCCCGCGTTTTCGTGCGGCCGCACGAGCTCGATATCGACGTGCATCGGAACGACGGCGCTTCCGTGCGCGCCCGCGTTCTGCGCATTCAATCCGCCGGGCCGCTGGTGCGGGTGGAACTGGCCTCCGAGGAAGACGACACGGTCCGCACCGAAGACTCCATCAACGTCGAGCTGACCCACCAGCGCTACCGCGAGCTGACCATCCGCGCGGGCGATACGGTTTTCGTTCGCCTCCGCGACGCCCGCGTGTTCGTGGAAGACTACACGATATAGTGGGATAGCTGCGCCCGCCGAATCGAACCGACTCGAGATCGCCCCAGGTAAATCAGGACATCAGGACGTCACATGTCTGGCTCATGGCTTTCAGTGTCGGCGCCATCGTAGCCAACATTTATTACACCCAGCCATTGTTAGCCGCCATTGCCGCGAGCTTTCGCATGTCCCTGCCGCAGGTGGGCATCGTGGCCATGTCGACGCAGCTTGGCGCGGCATTGGGAATGCTCCTGTTTATCCCTTTGGGGGACACAAAGGAACGGCGGCGGCTAATTGTTGGACTGCTGGTGAGCGCCGCTTTGTGCCTGTCCCTGATGGCGAGCGCGCGCAACTTTCCATGGATGGCGCTGGCCAGCTTTGGCATCGGGTTGACGGCGTCCACCGTTCACGTGATTGTTCCCTTCGCCGCTCACCTTGCCTCCCCGGCGCGTCGCGGAGCAGCCGTTGGATCCGTCCTTTCCGGGTTGTTGTTCGGGATCCTGGGGGCGCGGACCGTGAGTGGTCTCCTCGGAGAATGGGTGGGCTGGCGCGCCGTTTACTGGTTGGCGGGCGTGCTGATGCTGTTGCTCGCCATGCTGATTCGCGCGGGCTTACCGAGGAGCCAGCCGGAACTGAAGCTCTCCTGGCTGGGCTTGATCCGCTCCACGGAATCTCTGATCCGCCATCAGCCGGTGCTCCGGGAGGCGACTCTCCTCAGTGCGATTCTCTTCTGTGCCTTCAGCGCCTTCTGGACTACGCTGGTATTCTTCCTGCAAACACCGCCGTATCACTACGGCAGCGGCGTCGCCGGCCTTTTCGGACTGGTTGGAGCGGCCGGGGCCATTGGCGCCCCTTTTGTCGGCCGTGCCGCGGACCGCTACGGGGCAAGACGGAACGTGCTGATCTCGTTGCTGGTGACGCTAATCTCGTTCGTCGTCCTGTATATGTTCGGCACGCACATCGGCGGGCTGATCGCTGGAGTGGTTTTGCTCGATGTCGGCGTACAGTCCGGTCACGTTTCCAACCAGACGCGAATCTACGGGCTCCTGCCGGAGGCCCGCAGCCGGCTGAACATGGTCTACATGATCTGTTACT
>CAYVPZ010000203.1:0-1338 GCA_964453955.1 uncultured Solibacteraceae bacterium
TCCCGTGGACGTCTCCGAAGCGGGCGCGGCCACCGATTTGATGTTCGAGATGGTGTACGTGGTGGGCGCCAGGTTGCCGTCGACGGTGGCGGTGACGGTGGTGGGATCCGAACTGGTGGCGCTCAGCGCCTGGCTGGCCGCGAGCGTGCCCAGATTGGTAAGGTCCGTGGCCAGGGTGTTGACGGAGGTCTGCAGACTGCCCAGCGCCGTTTCCTTGGACAAGACCACCTGGTCTTCGCTTTGCAGTGCGGTGACCGGAAGCTCGGCGATCTGCACGGCGCGGGTCAGCACCGACTGCAGGTCGCTCGAATACTGGCTGACTCCGACGAACGTTTGCGGCGCCAGCAGGGCCGCTATCGTCGCGGCCTGCGACGACGCCGATGTCGACGAGGAACCAAGAGAGGATGCTGGGGTGCTCATGTGCTACTCCACGGTCTTTTCATCGGCAGGAGACGGTGCAGGCAAGAGGAATACACCTTCTGCCGCGGTGGGGAGGGGCGTGCACAATGGAAGAATGGCCACGAATCCTCAGGCTGGAAAACCCGCGACGCCCTCCATGCTGGTGAACGTTCCCCGGCTGGTGACCTCTTACTACACCGGGCAGCCCGACCCGGCCGTCCCCGCGCAGCGCGTGCAGTTCGGAACCTCCGGGCATCGCGGCACGGCGTTCGAGAACTCGTTCAACGAGGGCCACATCCTGGCCATCACCCAGGCGATTTGCCGTTATCGCGCGCAGGCCGCGATCGACGGCCCGTTGTTTCTGGCCATGGATACGCACGCGCTCTCCGAGCCCGCCTTCGCCAGCGCGCTGGAGGTGCTGGCCGCCAACGGCGTGGAGGTGATGGTGGATTGCGACCTGGCCTATACGCCGACGCCGGCGCTCTCGCACGCCATTCTCACCTACAATCGCGGACGAAAAAGCGGCCTCGCCGACGGCATTGTGATCACGCCCTCGCACAATCCGCCCGAAGACGGCGGCTTCAAGTACAACCCGCCCAACGGCGGGCCCGCGGACACCGACGTCACGAAGTGGGTGGAGGACGAAGCCAACGGGATACTGGAGAAGGGACTGGATGGAGTGCGCCGCGTGCCCTACGCGCGGGCGCTTGGCGCGGGCACCACGCACCGGCACGATTACATCGGCGCTTACGTTCCCGACCTGGGCTCGGTGGTGGACATGGACGCGATTCGCGGCGCCGGGTTGAAGATTGGCGTGGACCCGCTGGGCGGCGCGGGCGTCTACTACTGGCCGCGCATCGCCGAATACTACCGCATCCCTCTGGACATCGTGAACACCCAGGTGGACCCCACCTTCCGCTTCATGACCGTGGACTGGGA
>CAYVPZ010000203.1:1348-7782 GCA_964453955.1 uncultured Solibacteraceae bacterium
CGCATCCGCATGGATTGCTCCTCGCCGTACGCGATGGCCAGCCTGATTGCGCTCAAGGACCGCTACGACATCGCTTTCGCCTGCGACACCGACCACGACCGCCACGGCATTGTCACGCGCAGTGCGGGCCTGCTGAATCCCAACCATTATCTGGCCGTGGCCATTTCGTATCTGTACCGCAACCGGCCGGGCTGGCGCGCCGACGCCGGGGTGGGCAAGACGCTGGTGAGCAGCAGCATCATCGACCGCGTGGCCGCCGACCTGGGCCGCAAGCTGGTGGAAGTTCCGGTGGGCTTCAAGTGGTTCGTGGACGGGCTGCTGGATGGCTCGCTGGGTTTTGGCGGCGAGGAGAGCGCGGGCGCGTCGTTCCAGCGGCGGGACGGCACGGTGTGGACCACCGACAAGGACGGGCTGGCTCCGGCCCTGCTGTCGGCGGAGATGACCGCGCGCACGGGGCACGATCCGGGCGAGTTGTACCAGCAGCTCACCGCGCGGTTCGGCGAGCCCATCTACGAGCGCATCGACTCGCCCACCACGCCCGCGCAGAAAGCGGCGCTGCTGGGGATCGTGCCCGCGGAGGTGGAGGCGAAGGAGCTGGCGGGCGAGCCGATTCAGGCGATCCTCACGAAAGCGCCCGGCAACGGCGCGCCGGTGGGCGGGGTGAAAGTGGTGGCGGCCAGCGGCTGGTTCGCGGTGCGTCCCTCGGGCACCGAGGATGTGTACAAGCTGTACGCGGAGAGCTTCAAAGGGAAAGAGCATTTGCAGCGGGTGCAGGCGGATGCGCGGGCGCTGGTGGCGGCGGTCACGCCGAAGGGCTGAATAAGTCCTGAAACCGCTTGTTCACACGCGCGGCTCAGAAACGCTGCCTCGGACTTGCAGGCACTCGCCGAGCCGCGACAGTTATTGGAGCCCGCTCGAACGCTGATAGCGCCAGAGCGAGAACAGGTAGCGCTCCCCGAGCGCGAGGATTTGGCCGCGATCTTCGGGTGGTTGAGCGAGGCGAGCACGTGGGCTTCGCGGGTGAAGCGGGCCAGGCGGTCGGGGTCGTTGGCGACGGGATCGGGCAGGAGCTTGATGTCGACGTCGCGGTTAAGTTTGGTGCCGGTGGCGCGCCAGACTTCGCCCATTCCGCCCTCGCCGAGTTTGGTGGTGATGCGGTAGTGGGCGATGGAGGAGAGTGGGGTCATGGGGCGGGTTTTGCATGATAGCACCCTGGGGGGCGGGTGCCGGAGGGCTGCTTATTGAAAACCCTATCCGGTCATCAGGACTTGCCGCGTCTCACCACTCCGTCGGTATCATCGTTGCCACGGAAACCGATCACATGGTCGCGATGTGATACGATGCGCCCAAGGAGTCAATTATTCCAACAAAGGCCCCGGTGTCCATGCCGCGTACTGGGTCTCTTGGAGTCGGTCTAGGGGTAAGTGCGTCACATCGCGGAAAGCCCTTCTTGCGCTGGGCTGGTAGCAAACGGAAGCAGTTATCGCGACTCAAGTCCTTTTGGTCCGCAGATCACGAACGGTACGTAGAGCCTTTTGCCGGTTCGGCGTGTTTATTCTTTGAATTAGCGCCAAAAGCGGCTGTTCTTGGTGATAGTAATGAGGATTTGATAGAGGTGTACCGAGTCGTAAGGGATGAGCCGGAACGCCTGTACCGACGGCTTTGCCGTATACGGCGCGACGCGCCAACGTATTATCGTTGGCGGCGCCTTAGGCCCGAGTTGCTCGACCGAGAAACGCGAGCGCTGCGATTCCTGTACCTCAACCGGAACTGCTTCAATGGCATCTACAGAACAAACATGGACGGTGACTTCAACGTGCCGATGGGGCGGCGGTCCGGTCGGTATTTCAGCAAGGATGACCTGCTCGACTGCTCCAGGCTGCTTCAGAGGACTGCGTTGGTAGCAGGCGATTTCGTCAAGACTCTGCAGCAAGTGAAAGCCGGAGACTTTGTCTATCTCGATCCACCGTTCGCAGTGACTTCGCGGCGGATCTTCAGGGAGTATGGCAAGAAGACGTTTGACACTACTGACGTTCCTCGGTTCTCTGAGAGTCTTGCTGAAATCGTCAAGCGGAGCGCAGACTTTCTTGTCTCTTATGCGGACTGCACTGAGGCGAGAGCTTTGGCCCTCGGATGGCACTCCGTGCGGCTGCCGATCAAGAGGCACGTCGCTGGGTTTGCTGGAGCCCGGAAGAGGGCGTACGAATGGCTCATTAGCAACCGCCCAATTCCAAGTTGTTGAGAGGAAGGGCTCACATCGAGCACGACGGCAGGTGGGAGATCCAATGAAGCCGAACGAGTACGGGGTGAAAGCGATTGGCGTGAAGAGCTTGTCAACAGACCAGCTCAGGGCGAACCCGCACAATCCCAGAATGCTCTTTGACCGCGAAGATCTACGTGTGCTTCGTGAGTCAATCAGGCGTGTAGGAATCCTTGTTCCGCTCACGGTCTACCAGGAGAAGAGCACTGGCCACTATGTCATTCTTGATGGCCAGCGGCGCTGGATATGCGCTAAAGAGGTCGGCCTCAAGACGATCCCTGTCAACGAAGTAGCCGAACCGACGCTTGTCCAGAATATTGTGACGATGTTCCAGATTCACAAACTGCGAAAGGACTGGGAGCTCATGCCGACGGCCCTCAAACTTGAGCTGCTGATGCGGGAGTTGCGCGAAACGAAGGAGAAGCGTCTCGCTGAGCTGACCGGCCTCGATGAAGCTGTCGTGGTCCGCTGTAAGAAGCTGCTCTCGTATGACACACGGTATCAGGATTTGATGTTGGATGCGGACCCCGACAAGAGGGTAAAAGCGGACTTCTTCATCGAACTATACCCCGTCCGTAACGATCGTGAAGTCAAGAAGTTCAGCTGGTTCAACAAGGATAGATTCACGGACGACATGCTCAAGAAGGTCGAAGAGAAAGGCATTAAGGCCGTTACCGACTTCCGGATCGTGAAGCAGTACATAAACAACGCCGTGAAGGTGAGAAAGACTGCGGCGATCTCCAAGCGACTTCAGGAATTTGCCGCTCAGCCCTCGTTGACCCCGGATCATCTCAACATCGAGTCGGCTAAGGTTGCAGCGGAGGCTAAGAAAGTTCTCAAGTCAGCGGAAAGCCTCTACGCGCAGATCAATGACATCGATGTTGATCAATACTACGGCGAGGAAGCCATGTGGTCGCGCCTCGAATCGCTGGCCCAATTGATTCGTGAGAAACTGCGAGCTCTAGGACGACGGGAGGACAGGTGAAGCGCCCCCTCGCGCCAGGCACCCCCATAGACGCGAGAAGGTACAAGCGGTGGATTTCCCACTTTGGCTCTTATCGAGCGGGAATCATAAATGTAACTATCGAGAGTTGGCTAGACCAGTTTGACGCGGCAGATCAGGACTTGGCAGCACGTGTCCTCGATGCCGTCGAGTTCTACGGCCAGAGCCAGATCCACGCGGCCTATCGTGAGGCGTTGGCGGCACTCAACGGCTGGCACAGATCGGCGTCGAAAAGGAGGGGCTGCTGGCGATTCGCCGCAATGTCTGGGAGCGCTGGGGAGAGCGGCGATGCCATGCTCTACCAGTTTCGGCTTGCAAATGGCCTTGACTCAAAGCATCTGAATGAACTGTTCGTCTCGCGGAGTGATCTGTTTCGGCAGCCGTTGCTGCCGGATGGCGATCCCCAGAAACTTGGGAAGGATGATGTCGTGGTTCTCTTGGATGATTTCAGCGGTACCGGGAAGCAAGTGTGCGACGCCTGGAATGATCCAGCGACCTCCTTCGGCGCGCTTCTCGCAGGCGTGGGAAAGGTATATCTCATCCTCGTAGTCGCATCGCAGGCCGCCCAAAAGAAGATCTTGGATGAGACCGCTATATGCCCCAGGCCCGCGCATGAGCTCACCGAGCGCGACAACGTGTTCTCTGAACGTTGCAAGCATTTCACGAAGGCTGATCGCGCAAAGTTGCTTCACTACGGCGAAATCGCGGACAGAGAGCGTCCAAGGGGATTTGGCGACTGCGGATTCGTAGTCGTCTTCCAGCACCGCCCACCTAACAACTCGATTCCCATTTTGCACGCGGATCATCGCAAATGGACCGGGTTATTCCTTCGACATGACTGAGGAATCCCCACACTCCATTCCTCCCCCCCGCGCTCACGCCCCGTGGGCCGCGCGCCAGGCGGCGTAGTAGCGGTCCGCGCCGTCCACGAAGCCTCCGTGGCGCGGTTGCCAGCCCAGCAGGCGCGCGGCGTGGGAGGAGTCCACGTGCTGGTCGAGCGTGAGGCAATCGGCGTAGCCGCCCATCTCGCGCGCGGCCTCCTCGAAGGGCACCAGTTGCACCTTGCCTCCGGCCCCCGCGGCGAAACTGGCGGCCATGGCGCACTCCAGTACGCTGAAGCGGCTGCGGTCGGTGGCGTTGAAGATCTCGCCGCGCCAGGGCGATTCCACGGCGCGGCGGTAGAGGCCGGCCAGATCCTCAATGTGCACCATGGACCAGCGGAAGCGGCCGTCGCCCACCACGCGCGCGGCACCGGCGGTGGCGGCCGAATCGAACCACGCGCCGGTCAGTCCGCCGCTTCCGCCATACACGCACCCCGGCCGCACAATCAGCGTGCGCAGCGTTCCCCGGTTCTCGCGCAGCACCAGTTCCTCGTTCTTCAGACGCGGGGCCGCGAAGGCGGGCGGGTTCGGCGCGGCGGCTTCAGTGACCATGCGGCCGGCGGTGTTGCCGTAGATCCAGACCCCGCTGGTATAGACGAACAAGCGCGGGCGCCGGGTGTCGTAGGCCGCCGCCAGCAGCGCCTCGGCGGTGCTGCCGTCCAGATCCCAGACCTGCGGCGAGTACTCGGCGGCGCAGTGCACGATGGCCTCGCACGTGCGCACCTCGTCGATCCAGCCGCCGGGTTCCTGCATGGACCCGATCACCGGGCGCACCTCCGCGCGGGCCGCGCGATTGGCCTTCGATTCGGATCGAACCAGCCCCAGAACCTCGTGGCCGGAGCGAGCCAGGGACGCGGAAACGGCGGAGCCGATGTAGCCGCTGGCGCCAGTGATGAATATGCGCATACCATTTGATTGTATTCTTGTGGTCGAGTGTTCAGCCGCCACTACAGGAAGGTGAAGGCCCTCTTTGGGCTCTCCGACGTTCTGCTGACCGGCCTGGCGTTCGAGGCCGCTTACCAGACGCGCTCGTTTCTTCCCTTTTCGCGCCCGTTCTATTTCGACCGCCCGGTGAAAGCGCTGCTGCTGGGCGCGGCGGTGCTGATCTGGCTGGCCATCGGGTACTGGTTCCACATCTACGACAAGCTGGAATCGGCGCATCCGCGCGCGGTGCTGCGCAACGCGTTCCGGCAGTGCGCCATCGGCGCGGCGGTCATGGTTCTGGTCGATTATGTGCTGCGGCCCACCAATTACGAGCTCAGCCGGCCTTTCCTACTGTTGTTCGCCGTGTATAGCTGGCTTTGTCTGTGCCTTTTCCGGCTGAATGCGGGGCGTATCGCCGGGGCTTTCCGGAAGGAGTTCGGGGCCCCCTACTACGTGATGGTGGTGGGCGACGGCGAGCCCGCCAGGCGCATCGGGGAGCTGGTGGAGGCGTCCGAAGAATACGGCCTGCGGCTCAGCGGTTTCCTTTCGCCAGAGGACTCGAATGCGCCCGCGCCGGTGGCCCTCCGGAGGAATTATCAGACATATCCGCTCAGCGAGCTTCCGAATATTCTGCGGGAGCGCGTCGTGGATGAGGTGATTTTCGCGGTGGACAGCGAGCGCCTCGCCCGGATGGAAGAAATGATGCTGCTCTGCGACGAGGAGGGCGTCCGCACGCGCGTTTCCGTGGACTTCTTCCCGCACGTCAACAGCCGCGTGTATCTGGACCGTCTGGGCGGCGCGCCGCTGCTGACCTTCGCCTCCGCGCCGCACGACGAGATCCGGCTGCTGGTGAAGCGGCTCACCGACATCGTGTTGGCCGCCGCCGCGCTGGTGCTGCTGGCACCGTTCATGCTGTTGATCGCGGCGTTGATTCGCGTCACCTCGCCCGGCCCGGCCATCTTTCGCCAGCAGCGCTGCGGCCTGAACGGGCGGCGCTTCACGTTTTACAAATTCCGCTCAATGGTGCGCGATGCGGAAAAGATGAAGGCCGCGCTGGAACACCTCAACCAGAAATCCACGGCTTTCAAGATCCGCGACGATCCGCGCCTGACGCCCATGGGCCGGCGGCTGCGCAAGTTCTCCATCGACGAATGGCCGCAGCTCTGGAACGTTCTCAAAGGCGACATGTCGCTGGTGGGCCCGCGGCCCGCGGTTCCCGACGAGGTGGAACGCTACCAGCGCTGGCAGCGGCGCCGGCTGCGCATGCGCCCCGGGCTCACCTGCATCTGGGCCACCCGCGGACGGGACGCGCTGGACTTCGACACCTGGATGAAAATGGATATGCAGTATATCGATAACTGGTCTC
>CAYVPZ010000204.1:0-7768 GCA_964453955.1 uncultured Solibacteraceae bacterium
GGTGGTGGCGCAGTTGAGCTTCGCCGTGGTGGTGCTGGCGGCGGCCATGCTGCTGGTGCGCAGCCTGAGCGCGGTGCTGGCCAACGACGCGGGTTTTGTCCGGCACAGCATCCTGACCATGGACATCCCGCTGCCGGCGTCGCGGTATGCGGAGGCGCGCACCCAGTCCGAGTTCTTTGAGCGCGCGCTGGGAAGGGTGCAGGCGATACCCGGCGTGGTTGCGGCGGCGATGGTGGAGAACGCGCCGTTCACGCCCGCGCCGGAGAGGTTCATCGTGATCGAAGACCGGCCCGTCGCCAACGTCGGCCAATCGGCGCTGGCCACCACGCGCTTCGCCAGCCCGGATTACCTGCGCGTTACCGGGGTTCCGCTGCGCATGGGCCGCTGGCTGAACGACGGCGACCGCCGCGGCACGCCGGGGGTGGCCGTGACCGACCAGTTGTTTGCCAACGCGCACTGGCCGGGCGAGAACCCCATCGGGAAGCACATCCGCGTCGGCGGCGGCAGCACCGGACCGTGGATCACCATTGTGGGGGTGGTGGGGGCCACGCGGCAGTACGGCCTCGATTCCGATCCGCGGCCTTCGCTCTACCTCAGCTACCTGCAGGATACGCGGAGCAAGATGACGCTGGTGGTGCGCTCGGAGGGCGAGCCGCTGGCGCTGGCGGGGGCCATCCGCGACGCCATCCGCAGCGTGGACCGCGACCAGCCGGTGGCCAATGTAAAGACCATCGATCAACTGGTGTCGCGGTCGATTTCGAGCCGCAGCTTTCAGACGATTCTGCTGGGCACGTTCGCGGGGGCGGCGCTGCTGCTGGCGGCGCTGGGGGTTTTCGGGTTGTTGTCGTGGTCGGTAGCGCGGCGGACGCGGGAAATCGGGCTGCGCATGGCACTGGGCGCTACGCGCGGGAACGTGCTCTGGCTGGTGACCGGCCGGGCGATGTTGCTGGTGGGCGCGGGACTGCTGCTGGGCTCGGCCGGTGCGCTGGCGGTGACGCGGATACTGCGCACGCTGCTCTACCAGGTGACGGCCACCGACCCGCTGGCGTTTGCCGCGGTGGCTCTGGCGATGTTCGTGGTGGGGGTGCTGGCCTCGGCGCTGCCGGCCTGGCGCGCGATTCGGGTGGACCCGGCGGTGGCGCTGCGGACGGAGTGAGGAGCGCCGCGCGGATGAGATTTGTGGGGCAGGAAAGAACTGCCCCACCGTTCTGGCGGCACGTTCGCTACGCCGCCGCGGCAGCCGTTCCGGCCGCCGCCTCCAGCGTGGACGTATCCGTATACTCCTGGAACCGGGATGCCTTGCCGTTCTGGATAGTCCAGACCATGGCCCAGTGCGACGCCGCGGTGCGGCCGGTTTGCCGCGAGCGAACGTCATAGCGGCCCAGCACCACCACACGTTCCCCCGACGCAATATACTCGCGCGGCTCGAAAGCGAGGAAGTCCCACTGCTCGCCGAGCGTGCGGAAGAAACCGGCCACCTCCGGTTTCCCCTGACGCTCCCCGGCCAGCTCGGTATTCCCCGGCGTGATCCACTGGATGTCCTCGGCAAAGGCCTCGAACAGCGCTGCCATATCGCCCCGCGAATAATCCGCGTAGGCTTTCTGAATGAGCCGAACATTGTCCTCAACGCTCATCGGCTTGTCTCCTTTGGCATCGATGCCTGGCCGCCGGGCCCGGGGCCTGGCGAGGCGATATCGGAGACCGCCATCCAACCGCCGGCCTCCTTCCTGTAAACGGTCACGTAGCTGCCGCTGGATGTGACCGGCTTCTTTGTGCCGGGATCGGTCATGGTCATGGTGTAGGAGCCCTGCGACCAGGCCATATCGCCCGATTCGGCGATTTCGACCCTGGAGGTCTGGAATTTGAGCGACAGCGCGGCGTCGGCGACCATTTGTTCCACCACCGCACGGATAGCGTCCTTTCCGCTGGCGGCAGGCAGACCAGGCGCCATCATTGTCGCGTCGTCGGAATAGTGCGCCACCACTTTCTCGAGATCCCTGACTTCGAACTCGCGGTTCCACCGGGTTTCGTTGTCCCTGATCGCTTGGATCCGGGCGGCGTGCGTACCGGCGTCCTCGGCCGGGATCCGGCCGGCGGCCAGAATCAGCAGGCCGGCCAGACTGAGTTTTGCAAAGCGGTTCTGCATGACGATTCTCCTTACTGCCTCAATAGTTGGGCAAAATGCGGGTCGCGGCCAGCGTGCCGTTGTACACGCCGACGGGGTTGCCTGACGTGTCGTAAAAATCGAGGGTGTAGGCGCCGGTGAACTTGTCCGCGTTGCTCAGGGTGATCACCACGCTGAACTGGGCGGTCCCAGTCAGATTCCCGTTGGCGTCAAACGTCCATGACGGATGGGTGAGCTTGAAGGTCGTACTGCCTGTCTGCGTCCAGACCCCCAGGCAGACGTTCCCTTCCGCCGGAGGTGTGATGTCGTTGAGCATCTCCGTTCCATCGCTGTGGAAGACCTCAAAAGCCATGTCCGTCACCGTGCCGCCGGACGAATAAGTGACCTGCCATAGGCCCACGATACTGGCCGGGACATTGCGGTCCGATGGTGCGGGGGACGGCTGCGCGTCCTGTGCCGCGGGCGGGACTACAAACTTCAGAAACACCGAGGGGTCCGGAAGGTCGGCGGATCTCAGCCCTATACCCGGCACGCTGCAGGCTTTGGCGTCCGTTCCGAATGTAAGGCAAATTACGGCCAGCGCGCCGAGGGCCACGCCGCCGATTCTTCTAAACTGTGTTTGGTTCATTGTGGTTCTCCTTTTTTCCGTCTGTGTGCGGCGCCGTTTTGACGCCGTGGATGGATTCTGCCCGAAGGCGCCCGCAAAAGTCTTGACAGAGCTTGTGAAATCTTCCAGGATCTTCTAAAAGCATTCGCGGCGCAACCTCATGCCAGAGGAAACAAAGGACTTCTATGACTTCGGTCCGTTCCGTGCGGATACTGTGCGAAGGTTGTTACTTCGCGACGGCCTGCCGGTCCCGTTGACCTCGAAGGCTTTCGACACCCTGGAGGTCCTGATTCGCCACCGGGATCGGGTGGTGGAAAAAGAGGAACTGCTCAAGGCGATCTGGCCGAACAGCTTCGTGGAAGAGGCCAATCTGGCCCAGAACGTCTCCACGCTCCGGAAGGCGCTGTGCGAGCTGCCGGGCGAACACCGCTATATCGCCACCGTGCCCGGCCGGGGGTACCGGTTCGTGGGCCAGGTACGGGCTCCCGAAGTCGAGGGCGAAACCGCCGCCGACAAAACGAACGGCTTCCCTCGGGGCCGCTTCCACCGTCTCATGATCGGGCTCCTGGTGGCGGCAACAGGGGCGCTGCTGGCTACGGCGATCTGGCAGTGGCGGACGGGCCAGACCGTTGATGTCCACCGCCCACGGTCGCTCGCGGTCCTTCCGTTTCGCCAGTTGACCCCGCAGCCAGGCGAGGAGTATCTCGGCGTGGGCCTTGCCGACGCGCTGATCACCCGGCTGAGCAACGTGCGGGAACTGGTGGTGCGCCCCACCGACGCCGTTCTGCGATACGCGAGTACGGCAACGGATCCGCTGACCGCCGGCCGCGACCTCAGGGTGGAAGAAATCCTCAGCGGCAGCATCCAACAGGCCAGCGACCGCATCCGCGTCACCGTGCAACTGGTTCATGTGGAGGACGGACGGCCACTGTGGGCCGAGACCTTCGACGAAACGCCCGCGGGCCTGTTCGACGTCGAGGACTCGGTTTCCTCGAAGGTGGCCGGGACGATGGCGCTGCGGCTCGCGGGAACCGAAAAGCAGCAACTGGCACGCCACTACACCGAAAATGTGGAGGCCTGGCGGAACTACCTGCAGGGCCGCTATTCCGAATTCCGGTTTACGCGCGAGGGGATGGAAAAGGCCATCGAGTATTTTAACCACGCCATTGCGCTCGATCCCGGATATGCGATCGCCTGGGCGGGGCTGGCCGACGCCTACACCACCGCGTCCGACTGGGTACTGCCGCCGCGCGAAGCCCTTCCCAAAGCCGAGGCCGCCGCGCGCAAGGCGCTGAGCTTCGACGACAACCTGGCCGAGGCCCATGGATCGCTGGCCCACGCGCTCATGCACGAGTGGCGGCTGGCGGAGGCGGGAGCTGAGTTCCACCGCGCGCTCTCCCTCAATCCGAACAACACCTCCATCTACTTCTCCTATGCCGAATACCTGACCGCACTCGGCCGGAATGACCAGGCCGTCACGGAGTTGAAAAAAGCGCTGCAACTGGATCCGTTGTCGCCAGCCATGCTGGCCATGGTCAATTGGCCCCTTTATCTGAAGGGCGATTACCGGGGCGGTCTGGAAGCCGGAAACACGGCCATCAAGGTGGATCCGGGTTTCTGGATGCCCTATATGGACAACGGCTACAATCTGCTGGCGCTCGAGCGCTATCCGGAGGCGGTGGCCCAGTTCGAAAAAGCGCGCGGGTTGAATCCGGAGTCGACCATCAATTTGTCGGGACTGGGAGCGACGTACGCGCGGTCGGGCCGGCGAAACGACGCTCTGGCGATTCTGGCGGAGCTGGATGCCATGTCGAAGCGGCAATACGTCGCGCCCGTCGATATCGCTTTGGTCTACGCGGCGCTGGGGGACCGCGATCGGGCGATGGATTATCTCAAGCGCGGCTACGATGACCAGTCGGAGATGATGCTGTTCCTGCAGCTCTATGGGAAATATGCCGGGCTCGGTGGCGATCCGCGCTTTCAGGAACTGCGGCGGCGAGTGCGGGCGGGCGGCAGCGGGGTTTGAGCAGAATCGGGCCGTTCACACGCTACCCTCGCACGATGAGCCCCTCGCCGGCCCCCCATGTCCTAGCCCGGAGGGCCGCAAGGCGTTGGGGGAGATAACTACGACGCTACCCCGCACCGGAGTTGAGTATGATATTCCCAATCCTCATCTTCATCGGGAGGATAAGCCCAGGAAGAAAAAAACATGAGCAACATTGACACCGTCAAACAGATTTACGAAGCGTTCGGCCGCGGAGACATCCCGGCGATCCTCGACAAGCTGGACCCGAACGTCGAGTGGGACGTTGAAGTTCCCACGCCTGGCGTTCCATGGCTGCAGCCACGACGCGGCGCTGCGGAAGTCCGGTCCTTCTTCGAGAGCCTGGCGCCGCTCTCGTTCCAGCGCTTCGAGCCGCACACGTTCTTCGCGGACGGCAACAAGGTCTTCGCGCTAATCGCGATGGACGCCACGCACGTCGCGAGCGGGAAGCAATACAGCTTTTCTCATGAAGGGCACCTCTGGTTCTTCAACGACGCGGGCAAGGTTGTCAAGTACCAGCACGTTACCGATACGGCTCTGCACGGTCGCGCGGCGAAGGGCGAGTAGTCGATTCGCGCCGAGGAGGGGTTGAGCGGCGATCCGCGCGTTCAGGGACCCGGGCGGCGAGTGGGGCGGTGGCAGCGGGCTTGGAGGCGCCGTGGCTGGTGACCGGCAGGGCGTGTTTCTGGTGGGCATGGGCCTGCCGATCGGTTGCGCGGGCGCGATGGCTATGTTTGCGGCGCCGTGCTGGCCTCGGCTTTGCCGGCCTGGCGCGCGATTCGGGTGGACCCGGCGGTGGCGCTGCGGACGGAGTGAGGGCGGGCCTATTCCACCATGGCCACCAGATGCGAGGCGACGATGCGCTCGTTCGACGTGATCAGCCGCAGCCGGTGAACGCGCGCCGTGGCCAAGATGGCGCGGTCGGCGGGGTCGGACAAAGGACCTCCCATGGTGGCGACTTCCGTGGCGATGTCGATGGTGATGGGCAACAGCACGAAGATCGGATCCGACTGTAGTCTGTCGAAAAGCGCCGCCATGGAGCCCTGTATTCTACCGCCGGCGAAAAGGGCGGCGACCTCCAGCAGCGTGATCGCGCTCACGCCAACGTGACTGCTTTGGTGAGCCGCCCTCTCCAGCACGCGGGTATGCTCCCTGGTTAATCTCTTCGGATCGCTCAGCCACCGAACCACGATGTGGGTGTCCAGAAGAAACCGCGGGAGCATTGGGCGGCTCTAATCGATGCCCTCGCGGAGCACGTTCCACAGGTGCGAAGTGTCCTCGTTGACGATGTCGCCCACAATCTCGATCTTGCCCACCCATGCGCCCCGCGGCGATTTGTAGGCCGCCTTCTTCGCGGGCCGGACGGTGGCCACGGGACGGCCTCGTTTGGTCACCGTAATGGTCCCGCCCTGCTCCTCCAATTCGTCCAGCAGGGCCAGACATTTCGCCTTGAATTCCGTTGCGCCAAACACCCGATCCTTCATCGACGCCATGATAGCGCGATGCAACTGGTCATCTGACCACCCGCCCAAACGCGGCTGCGCCGCGTCCCGATGGCTCGGAACAAGGCCTTTGCGGGCGGCGTAGTAGACTGCAGGACCCCTCCCATGCACATTCAGCGCTCGGAAGTGGCCGCGGCGGTTCTGCTGCTGGCCATGTTCGTGGAGGCCGGCGGCGCCGCGCTGCGCGAATCCGTAACCATCGACGAAGTGGCCCACATTGGCGCCGGCCTGAGCTACGTCCAGAAGCTGGATCTGCGCCTCAACGACGAACATCCGCCGCTGGCCAAGCTGCTGGCCGGCCTGTCCCTGGCCCTGCACGGCACGCGCGCCGACTATTCCAGCAACCAGTGGATTATCGGCAAGGATTTCTTCCCCGCCTACATGGGCGAGTGGGTTTTCGGCGACTGGGTGGTGGGCCACTGGAACAACCCCGCAAGCACGCTGGCGTGGGCGCGCCTGCCCATGCTGCTGCTCACCCTGCTGCTGGGCTGGGTGCTGTTCCTGACGGGACGCCGCCTGGGCGGGGACTGGGGCGGGCTGCTTTGCCTGGCCGCCTTCACCAGCATGCCCGCGTTCCTGGCCTTCGGGCCGTTGGTGCTGACCGACGTGGCCATCGCCCTGTTCGCCGTCCTGACGCTTTGGACGCTCGGCGAATTGTGGCGGAACCCGGACCGCCGGAACACCCGCTGGTTCGCGCTGGCGCTGGCCGGAGCGCTGCTTTCCAAGTTCTCCTCCGGCATCCTGGTGTTGGCCATGCTCGCGTTCGTGCTGAGCACGCGCTGGTGGGGACTGGCGGACCAGCCTGCCGACAAGGCCGCCCGGCGCGCCTGGCGCAAACTCCGCTGGCGCGCGTTGCGCAAAGCCACGCTGCTGGCCGGCGCGGTGGTGTACGTGGTGTATTTTGTTTTCTCGTGGAACCAGCCGCTGGCCATACCCGGGCTTGACGGCCACGGACCGCTGATTGCCGCCGCCGGCCGCCTGCTGATGCCGCCGTGGCTGTTCCTGCGCGGACTGGGGTGGGTGCTGCTCGGCGCCGTGCGTCCGTCATTCTTGTTGGGCCGTGCGTATCCGCACGGGGTGTGGTTCTACTTCCCGGTGTTGCTGGTCCTGAAATCGCTGCCGGGTTTCCTTGGACTGCTGGTGCTGACCATGGCGCTCGCGCTGGGGCGCCGATGGAAGCGCCGCGACGTGGCCGTGATTCCGGCGGAACTGGCCACGCACTGGCGCGCCATCTGGGTATCGCTGCTGTTCTTCGTGGCCATCTGTCTGATTAGTCCCATGGACATCAGCATCCGGCACTTCAGCGTGCCGCTGGTGCTGCTGACGCTGCTGGTGGCGCCGCTGCCCCGGCTCATCGCGCGGTCGGCGCGGCGCCTGGCATGGACCGCTGCGGCGGTGGCCGCGGTGCTGGCAGCCAGTTGTCTGATCACCGCCCTGCGGTTGTACCCTTACTACTTCCCCTACGTCAGCCCGTTCGGGATGGGGCAACC
>CAYVPZ010000205.1:0-7722 GCA_964453955.1 uncultured Solibacteraceae bacterium
AGCCGGCAGGCCGTGTAGAACACGGCGATGCCCAGCGGCATGGAGATCAACAGATCGGTCAGGTGGGCGAGCCGGCCCGCGCCGAGGCGATGGACAATCAGCGCGTCCGAGCCCCAGACAGAAGCGCCCATCACCGCCGAAGCCGCCACGATCCTCAGGATGCTGGACGCCAGATCGCGCCCGTATACACCGTGGATGCGATGGTGCAGAATTGCGAACAGCGCCAGCGCGCCAAACAGGGCCACAATCGACGTGGAGAGGGCCAGCCCGGCGAATCCGAACCAGGCCGACATGGAGGACGCCGCGAAGTAGTTCAACAGAATGGAGACCAGGCTCACCAGCATGGGCGTGCGCGCATCGTTGAGGGCGTAGAACGCCGGGCCGATCACCTTCAAAGCCGCGTAGCCGGTGAGTCCCACGGCGTAACAGGAAAGCGCCGCGGCCGTCTGCGCGGTGTCGTTGACGCTGAAGCGGCCGCCTTCGTAAATAGCGCCGATCATGGACTTCCCCAGCAGCGCCAGACCGATGGAACTGGGCAGCGTGAGCAGAAACACCATGCCGAGCGACCGCGACAGCGTGCGGCGATACTCGTCCATGTTGCCGACCGCGGCGCTGCGCGAGATGGACGGCAGCGTCGCCGAAGCGATGGCCACGCCGAACAGTCCCAGGGGAAACTGCATGAAGCGGAACGCGTAGCCCAGCCAGCTCACCGGACCGTTCATGGGGATGCGCGAGGCGAAGTTGGTGTTCACCATCACGTTGATCTGCACGGCGGCGCTGCCGATGATGGCCGGGCCCATCAGGTGGACAATCTGGCGCAGCTCGGTGTGCGACCAGTCCACTGCGGGCCGGTACCGGAAACCCAGCCGGCTCAGGCTGGGGAGCTGATAGGCCAGTTGGAGCGCGCCGCCCAGCACGACGCCGATGGCCATTCCGGTGATTTTGTCGATGTGCAGGTACGGCCCCAGCAGGAATCCGGCGGCCAGCCCGAAGCCCACCGAGCCCAGATTGAAGAAGGTGGAGGACATGGCCGGAACGCCGAAGCGATTGCAAGCGTTCAGCACGCCCATGGCCTGCGCCGCCAGCGCCACCAGCAGCAGGAACGGGAACATGATGCGGGTCATGGCGACGGCCAGCTCGAACTTGCCAGGCACGTGGTGAAAACCGGGCGCGAGCAGTTCCACCAGGGCGGGGGCAAAGAGAATCCCGAAGATGCAGAAGACGCCGACAATGACGATGAGGGCCGTGGCCACCAGATTGGAGAGGAGCGCTGCTTCGGCTTTCCCCTTCTTTGCCAGCGAGGCGGTGAAAGGCGGGACGAAAGCCGACGACAGGGCGCCTTCGGCAAACAGGTCGCGAGTCAGGTTGGGGATGCGAAAGCCCAGCAGGAACGCGTCATAGACAAAGCCCGCGCCAAACAGGCGCGCCATCACCATCTCCCGAACCAGACCGGTGACGCGGCTGAGGAAGACGGCGATGGAGACCAGCGTGGCCGAGCGAACCACGCTCTCCGACGGAAGTTCTTTCTGGTGAAGCGTTCTTTCCCTGCCCTGTAATGCCGTGGTCAACGTTGTATTGACCTATTATAGGGGTCGGTCCGCTGGCACCGGTCCCGAAAGAACGCGGCTCTCGCCGCGTGTCCTCTCAGAAGGTGAAACGCGCCTGCAGCTCCACCCGCCGGTTCACGGCGTTGGAAGCGCCATAGCCGCCGTTGATGGCTGTCGATTGCAGGAAGTACGGTGAAGTGATCACGCCGTTGGGCGTGGCCAGATTGACGTTGTTGAACAGATTGCGGGCCATCACACCTATAGTGAGGTTGTAGCGGTGCGTGGTGGTGGCATCGCCGAACATGCCGCGCCCGCCACCCCAGCCGCCGGGACCAGGGCCACCACCGCCCGGACCGCCCGGACCACGGCCGCCACCGCCACCCATGCCGGTCATTCCGCCAGTAGCCCGCTCCGGCCCGAATCCGAACGTCTTGCTTACGCGCAGGTTCAGCGTGAACTGGTTGGGTCCGGTAGCGCAGTTACGCGCCACCACCTGTTCGCCCGGCTGCGGGTAGGGATTGAGCCACCCGCACGGTGTATCGACGGCGCCAGGCGTGTCCGCGCTAGCGATCGTCGGCCGCTCGTTGAAGAGATAGTCTCCGTAAGGGTCCTCGCCAGTGGTCAGGTTAAAGGGCACGCCGGATTGCCATTGCAGAAATGGACTGATGCGGAAGTTCCAGCGCAGGTTCGCCGTGCCCATCATGAAGACGCGGTGGCGGATGTCGTAGGCCGCCCGGCCATAATCGGCGGCGAGGTTGTAGGGGTCCTCCGGAAAATAGCCGGGGCCGTCGGTATTGCTCATGGCGTGATTGAAGACGTAGCTGCCGAACATGCTGAAGTTCGAACTCAGCCGCGCGTTCACGTTGGTGAAGAGCTGATGCTGGTTCAACAATCCGGCGGACTGGTACTGGTCCCTCTGCCCGACGTTGCCGTACGGCCGCACCCCGCTGTCCGGATCGCCGGGAATGTAGGTGCCCGGTATGGGCGTGTTAATGTCCTCCGACAGCAGCATATGGTCGCCATGCGTGAACATGTAATTCACCGAGAGGGTGACGTTGCGGGCAAGCTGCCGGTCCATTCCGATGGCGCTCTGAATCACGTAGGGCGCCTCGAGGTTCTTCGCGACCTCCACAATAGTGCCGAAAGCCGGGTCCCCCTGCAGCAGGCTGAGCGGGGGAATGTTGGGGAAGAACGTCGGGTTGGTCACCGTGTACACCTGCTCGAGAATGCCGTTGTTGTGCTCCGCCTGCAGGATGTAGTTCGAGGCGAAGCGGGTGTAGAAAAGACCGAACCCGCCGCGAAACACCGTCTTCGGTTGCGCGGAAGGCTTGTTCGCTCCGGGCGACCAGGCGAAACCGAGGCGCGGCGCGAAATCGGTCCAGTCGTGCATGTGATTCTGTCCCTCCCAGCGCACCCCGGTGCTGATGGTGAGGTTGGGCCGGACCTTCCAGTCGTCGTTCACGAAGGGCTCGATGTCCACATAGGAGACGGTGGCCGCCGGATTGTCCACGGTCATCAGGAACTCGGTGGGGGTGGCGCCCGCCGCCAGCAATTCCTGCGGGGTGAAGCCGGGCAGGCTGGACAACTGCAGATACCGCTCGAACTGGTTGATCGAGGTGTTGCTCGAGCGCGGTTCCAGCACCGGCTGGCCGTTGGGGCCGATCACCGGCTGGTTGTTCGAGTTCAGCACCGGAAGCTGCCCGCCGCTGAAGAGAAACTCGCCGTTGAAGTTCGTCGGCGCGTAGTTGTAATCGGTGACCTCGCGCACGCGAATCCCGAACTTGGTGGTGTGCGCGCCGCGCAGGATGTTGGTGTAATTCTGCAGCTCGTAGTGGTTCTCGCGGTCTTTGTTGTTGCCCACGGTGGCGCCGCCCGTGGTAAAGGCGCTGGCCACCACCAGCAGCGGCTCGGCATTGGCCACCGCATCGGTGGTCACCTCATGCCAGTACTGAAAATGCGTCTCGTTGACCACCTTCGCGCTCAGCACCGCGGTCTCGGTGAGCTGCACGGTGCTCTGACCGTCCGTCGCCTTATAGGCGGCCGAGGGCAGCGTGAACGGGCTCAGGCCCCGGCTGTCCTGATCGTTCTCCAGCCACGTGTAGCGAAACACCAGCGTGTTGTTGGTGGAAAGCTGGTAATCGATGCGCGGGCTCACCGTGGTGCGCTCCTGCGGCGCGGCGAGGAACTGGGTGGCGCCCACCGCTCCCTGCGGATAAAGCGCCTGGGCGAAGGACAGCGCGCTGGGGTACAGGATGTTGTCGTCGGCAATGTCGCGCCGGTCGAAGTCCAGGAAGAAAGACGCCTTTTTGCTCAGCGGACCGCCCACGTTGCCGCCGTACTCCCGCGTTGAAAAGTCCGGCGTTTCCGGCGTGGTCAGAAATGGATTGCGCGCGTCGAACACCATCTGGCTGGTATTGAAGAATACCTGGCCGTGAAACTTGTCCGTGCCCGGCTTGGTCAGAATCTCGATGCGGCCATAGCCGAGCTTGTCGAATTCGGCGGAAAATGGATTCTGATTGATGCGAATTTCGCGGATCGACTCCTTGGGCGGAAGCCGGCCTCCGGTAAAGCCGTCGATATAGATCTGCGCCCCGTCGGGACCGGCGGAGGGTCCGGCCAGCGCCTCCAGATCCTGCTGGAGATCGTCGGGATCGTCGGACAGGGCGTCCAGATCCTGTTGCTTCAGCACGATGGCGCCGGCATTATTCGAGGCCTCCACGCTGACCGTGGAGCCCTGCGACTCTCCGGTGACCGTGACTTCCTGTTTCTCGAGGGTAACCGTCAGCACCAGGTTGACGGTTTTCGGCGTACCGGAGACGTCCACTTTGGCCGGCTGTAGCTGCTTGAGCCCGGGCGACGCCGCCACCACGATGTAGGAGCCATCCGCCAGCCCGGTGACCACGTAGCTCCCATCCGCGCCCGTGGTTACCGCTTTCACGACGCCCGCGGGGGTGCTTACCGTCACCTTCGCGCCGGGAATCACGGCGCCCGACTCGTCGGCCACCTGGCCGCGAACGATCCCGGCCGACTGCGCCAGGGCCGCGCCGCCAAGCGCCATGCATACAGCGATAACAATCAGAATACGTGACATTAACTGTGCATCCTCGGGACTACTCGGTGGGCATGCCGGGCATGCCGATATCCAGATTCCAGCTCCCCACGTTCACGTTGCCGCCCGGTTGACGGGGGGCTGCCGTAAGCATGGGCTCCACGCCCGCCAGCAGCGTAAGCGCGGTGACGTCGGCCGGATTACTGCCGCGGCTGCTGGAGATCAACAAAGCATCCCCTTTTTTCAGATCGGCCAAAGCCAGGGGCGGCATGCGCTCCAGCATCTGTTGCATGTCCCACTGGCCACGGCCACCCGGACCTCCAGCGGCGCCGCCGGGACCGCCCTGGCCGCCGGACCACCCGCCTTGTCCCCCCGCGCCGCCGGGAGCGCCGTTGCCCGATGCGCGCTGCCACTGGCCGCCGCCACCCCCGGGAGCCCCGCCAGCGGCCGCTCCGCCAGCCGCTCCGCCACCATTCAGCCGCCGCGCCAGCATCATGGCCATCATCTCCGGAACGCGGCGCGCCAGCGTGTCATCTTTGATCCGCACGGTGACGGGCTTTTTCGTCAGCAGATCGGTTACCTGCACGGTCCCTGCCGCCGGATCGGCCGCAATCACGGTGCCGGCAAAAGTGCGGAACGCGCCGGAGACAATCTCATCGGCGGTCACGCTGGTGCCGTCCTCGTTCTTGTCCCCCAGAGCGCGCACCTGGTCGCCCACCTGAATGTCGGTCAGCGCGCTCGGCTTGGCATCGGCGAATTTCACCGAATCGGGCGCGTAGCGCCGGTATTGCGTCGCGGCGGAAACCTGGATGGCCACCGTCTTCGCGCCGTCGCGGGACTGTGTGGAAATGGTGATTTCGTTCTTCCCGGCATCCACGGCGCTCACCGTGCCGGCCACGCTGCGGCGCATCCATTCGGCACGGTCGCGGGCATGTTTCTGCGCCAGGTCCGCTTTCGTCATGACGATGACGGAGACGGCGGTCATGGTGTTAGCGTCGCTGCCGGCCGAGCCGCGCGCCAGCATGCGGTCGCCGGGTTTGATGGCATCCAGCGGCGTGGGCGTGGCCTTTTTCAGATCCTTCTCACCGGGCGGAACGCTAACGCATTTGGTGTTGTCGTTCAGGGTCACGGACCATGTCACACCGGCGTCGGTCTTCAGTTGCAGCGTCTTCGCGCCGGCATCGACGGCCGTCACGTCTCCCAGAGCCTTCACCGTTCCGGGCGCCGGCTGCGTCTGGGCGGCCATCAGCGCACCGGCCATGCACGTCAGGACCACCCCCAGGAAAACCTTCATATTCTGAGAAGGCGACGCGCGCGGCGGCGGGGTTACCGAGGGAGTGTCAGAATCTGTAAAACAGTTGCCCTCAATCGTATAGAATGCTCTCAGGTTCCCTATGATCAGACCACGTGGAGTTCTCATCGCCGTGCTGGCGAGCCTCCTGATGCTCGCCTCCTGTTCCAGTCCCAGTAACAACGCCGAGAAGAAGACGGACGAGGCGGCGAAACCGGCCGCTACCGAGGCCACCGGGACCTATAAAGTCCTGATGGCCACCAGCAAGGGCGACATCACCATTGAGGTACATCGCGACTGGGCCCCCATCGGCGCCCAGCACTTCCACGAGCTGGTGGAGGCCGGCTTCTACGACAACGCGCGTTTCTTCCGCTATGTTCCCAACTTTGTGGTCCAGTTCGGCCTGGCCGCGGATCCGGCGGTCACGAAGAAATGGGACACCCCGATCAGCGATGACCCGGTGACGCATGTCAACCGGACCGGTTCGCTGTCGTTCGCCACCGCCGGCCCTAACACTCGCACCAGCCAGTTGTTCATTAACCTGCGGACCAACCAGACGCTCGACGACCAGGGTTTCGCTCCTTTCGCCCAGATTGTCGACGGCGACACGGTGGTGGCGAAAATCTACAGCGGCTACGGCGAGCAGCCGGACCAGGACGCGATTCGATTACAGGGCAACGCGTATCTGCTCAAAAGCTACCCGAAGCTGGACTACATCAAAACGGCGAAGGTGCTCTAGGGCCGGATGCAGGCGAAAACGCCTGCTCCACACCGGCAGATGAATGGTCTGAAGTCCCTGTGGAGCAGGCCTTTGGCCTGCGGGGACTGCTACGCCAGGATGGCCCAAAGCAACCCGCAGTACTCGTGCAGGGCCGCATCGGAGTTGGCCAGCGTGCGCGCTCGCGGCAGGAACCGTGCGATGGTGAGTCGTGCGCCGGAATGCACGCGCTGGTCGGTAGGAAAGGGCATCACGGTGAGCCCGGTTTGCCGGAACAGGCGCACCGCCCGCGGCATGTGCCAGGCCGAGGTGACCAGGATGATGGAGCCGAGCCCGTTGCCCCGGCAAAGCTCGGCCACGGCCCGCGCCTCGTCCGCCGTGTTGGAAACCGGACCGCTAACGAGCACCTGCTCGCGGCGCAGGCCCCGCGCAACCGCGGCATCCCTCAGAATCTCGCCCTGGGAAAGCAGCCCATGGTGCTGCGATGCGGCGCCGGCCACGACGAGAACGGGCGCCCTTTGCGCCATAACCAGCCGGACGCCGTCGTGAAACCGGTTGGCCGAAGGTCCCCACTGCACTCCAACCCGGTTCACGCCGTTGACCACGTTGCCACTGACAATGGCTACGGCATCGGCCTGGGGACACGCGGCCACCTCCAGCGCCGGGAAACGCCGCTCCAGAGGGCCGACAATCTCATCGGAGATTACCGGCGTGCTGAGCAACCATAGCAGGACGACGCCGGCCAGGGAGATCGCCGGCCGCCCGGAAACGATCCCGGCGAGCACCAGAATCGCACTCAGGCCGATCGGCTGGATGAGCGCCTCGAGGAGAGCCCGCACGAAGTACAAATCTAACAGCCTCCGGCCGGTGGGCCGCTACGGTTACGGCCGTTCGGGATCAAGGTAGGAGATTTCTTCCGTGATGAAGCCATCCAGAGTTTCGCCGGCCCCGCCGTGCTCGCGGATGATCGCCTCGGCGGCCGCGCTCTTGCAGATGGCGCAGTAGAAGACCAGCTCGCGCACGAACTCCAGTTCCTGCTTGACGTGCTGCCGGCCGACGGCGCAGACATGGTCCACGGCGTCCGCCAGTTGCTGGCCACAGGCGGCGGCGGCGGCCA
>CAYVPZ010000206.1:0-7694 GCA_964453955.1 uncultured Solibacteraceae bacterium
CGAGGCCATTCGCATCGCCCGTCCCTGGGGCGTGGACGCGTGTTCGCGCATCGAGTCGGCGCCGGGAAGGAAAGATCATAGGAAAATGACGGACTTCATTCAGGCCGCGCTGGCGGAGGAATCATGAGCCACGCGCAACCCGACGCCACCGGGCACTTCGGCCCCTACGGCGGCCGCTTCGTGCCGGAGGTGCTGATGGCGCCACTGGAAGAGCTGGAAGCGGCGTATCTCGATGCGCGTCTCGACGCCGCCTTTCAGGCCGAGCTGCGCGGTCTGCTGGCCGATTACGCCGGCCGTCCCACGCCGCTGTACTACGCAAAGCGCCTCACAGAAGCGCTGGGCGGGGCCAAGGTCTACATCAAGCGCGAGGACCTGCTGCACACCGGCGCGCACAAGATCAACAACTGCCTGGGCCAGATTCTGGTGGCGCGGCGCATGGGCAAGACGCGCATCGTCGCCGAGACGGGCGCGGGACAGCACGGCGTGGCCACGGCCAGCGTCTGCGCGCTGTTCGGCCTCGAGTGCGTGGTCTACATGGGCGAAGAGGACATGCGCCGGCAGCGCCTCAACGTGTTCCGCATGCGCCTGCTGGGGGCCACCGTGGTGGGCGTCTCGTCCGGCAGCCGCACGCTGAAGGACGCCGTCAGCGAGGCCATGCGCGACTGGGTCACCCACGTGGACACCACCCATTACCTGCTCGGCTCGGCGCTGGGCGCGCATCCTTACCCGATGATGGTTCGCGATTTCCATCGGGTGATCGGCGTCGAAACGCGCCAGCAGATTCTGGCGCACGAAGGCCGTCTGCCCGATGCCATCATCGCCTGCGTGGGCGGCGGCAGCAACGCCATCGGCATCTTCCATCCTTTTCTGGACGACCCGGGCGTGAAGCTGATCGGCGTCGAAGCCGGCGGCCGCGGCGCGCGTCTGGGCGACCACGCCGCGCGATTCTCCGGCGGCGCTCCCGGCGTCCTGCAGGGCGCCTATAGCTGGCTCTTGCAGGACGAGAACGGGCAGGTGGCGGCAACGCATTCCATCTCCGCCGGCCTCGACTACGCGCTGGTGGGCCCGGAGCATGCGTGGCTGAGGGATCAGCGGCGCGCCGAATACACCTCGGCCACCGACGAGGAGGCACTGGAAGCGGCCCGCCTGCTGGCCCACCGGGAGGGCATCATTCCCGCGCTGGAATCGTCGCACGCTTTTGCCGAGCTGCTGCGGCGCGCCCCGCGGGCGCCGGGGCAGATCTTCATCGTGAATCTCTCCGGCCGCGGCGACAAAGATACCGACATTTATCGCGAACATCTCAAGGAGCTCGATGAACCCGACGCGCATCAGCCGGCTGTTTGAACGCCTCCGCGCCTGCCGCCGCGCCGGCCTGATCGGGTACCTCACCGCCGGCGATCCCACGCCCGAGGCCACGCCGGAACTGGTGGCCGCGCTCGAACGCGGCGGGTGCGACCTGATCGAACTGGGCGTGCCGTTTTCCGATCCCGTCGCCGACGGCCCGGTGATCCAGCGCGCCGCCGACCGGGCCCTGCGCGCGGGCACCACTCTGCGCGGCGTTCTGGCCATCGCGCGGCGCATCCGCGAGCGGTCGGAGATTCCGTTGCTCCTGTTTACTTACTTGAATCCGATCCTGCGCTACGGCCTGGACGCGCTGGCGCGCGACGCGGTGGCCTGCGGCATCGACGGCTGCCTGATCACCGATCTCAGCGTGGAAGAGGCCGGTCCTTATGTAGACGCCATGCGCCAGCACGGCCTCGACACGGTGTTCCTGGCCGCGCCCACCAGCACTCGGCGGCGTCTGGAGCTGGTGGCGAAGTATTCCACCGGCTTCGTGTACCTGATGTCGCGCACCGGCGTCACCGGCGAGCGGGACACCTTGTCGAATTCCGTGGCGCCGCTGGTGGAGCTGATGCGCGTCATCACCAGTCTGCCGCTGGCGGTCGGCTTCGGCATCGCGAAGCCGGAGCAGGTGCGCGCGGTGGGCGCCATTGCCGACGCGGTAGTGGTGGGCAGCGCCATTGTCCGCGCCGTGGAGCAGGGCGCTTCGCTCGAAGAGTTCGCCCGCGGGCTTTCCTCGGCGTTACCATCGAAAGACCAATGAGCAACGAGGACGGTTGGAAGCTGCTCGAGGAATACCGCCGCGAGATCGACGATCTGGACGTGCGCATTCTCCGGTTGCTGAACGCGCGCACGGCCATCGTCGAGAAGATCGGGCAGGTGAAGGAAGAGATGTCCATGCCCATCTATGAGCCGCGCCGGGAAGATCAGGTGTACCGCAACGTGCTGGGCAGCAACTCCGGCCCGCTCCCGCCGGAAGCGGTGAAGCGCCTGTTCGAGCGCATCATCGACGAGATGCGCACGCTGCAGCACATGCGCAAGCTGGAGCGCCAGGCAGCCGGAGGCTCGGGCGATCTGGTGGATTGAAGGTCACAGCAGCGGTCGCCGATTCATTGATCGATCGGCCATGTACTCGGCCGGCACGTCGATGGTTCGCATCATCTCGAAGAAATCTCGCCAAACCTCGGCGCCCGGTCGTTCAGACCAAACGACGTTGCCGGTGACCGCATCCCGAGTGGCGTAGACCTCGTCACCGGCGAACCGAAACTCAGCGGGCAGATGAACGGCCTGGCTGGAGCCGATGTTAGTGAGTTTTGCGATGCGTGTCTTCGACAAGGCGATTGCCCTCCATCCGTCAGCGCTCGCGGTCTGCTCGAATCAGTGGCGCACTATCGTCCTGTGGCGGCAGGGATGCTGCAAACCGCTCCAACTCTTTCATCGAACCCCGCAAGCGCCGCCGCTCCGCTTCGGCTGCCTTGTCCGTCGCAGCACGCTTTTTCGGCGGCCGAGGGCCTTTTTCCGGCTCATTTCTTCTCCAGCAGCGGCATCATCGACTCTGGCGTAAACGTGCGCACCGGAGATCCGCGAAAACCTCTCGGGTCTCGCGTCACGATGCACTCGCACCCCGCCAACTGCGCGGCGGCCGCGGTTACCGCGTCCTCAAAATCAGGGCAAGGAAATTGCAGTGCCTCCTGCAGGACCGCGCCATCGACGGCGGCCACGCCAAAGACTCTCAGGATGGCCGAGACGATCCGCCTGGCTTTGACGCAGCCCTTCTCTTTGCGGATCAGGTAGTGGATCGTCGTCACCGCGTGCGCTGCCAGCATCCCTTCCGCGGCGCCCGCCTCGACGGCCTCCCACACCGACGCGCTGGCTCCCGCATGAGGCGGTCTGTCGAGGAGAACATCGAGGACGACATTGGTATCGAACAGAACCCTTCTCATCGATATTTCGCCGCCAGATGCCTGCGGTAGTCGTCGATGTCCGCCCTCTTGAGAATTCCTCGAACCGAACGCAGAATCGGGGCGCCGCCTGCGGCGGGAGACGACGGCTCGGCAACCGCCGCCAGGTAGGCCTCCACCATCGCCGAAACGGAGACGCCCCGCCGTTTCGCGTATTGCTTCGCGCGCAAGACCACGCCGTTGTCCACACTCAGGGTCAGCTTGGCCATGTACGTATCATATCAGACAAACAATACGTACGTATTCAAGGGGTAGTGCTTAGAATCCGTACACATGGCTCTTGCGCGTCATTCTTCCTGGAAGCTGATGGACCGTCTCCCAACGGACTCCAGCACGACCTTGCTCTTAAGCTTTCCGTAAAGAGCCGTGTAAAACAGGTGCTCTCCGCGTCGCTTCTTGATGTACTCTGCCACTTTTTCGACCAATTTCTCCCGCGATAGCTGCTCGGTCTCGCCTTCGTTTGGGTCCCAGTCTTTCTTCTCCGTGTTGCATACATAGCACGCCAAGACACGGTTGTCCGCGTCATCGCTTCCGCCTGAATTCCGTGGTTTCAAATGATCCAATTGAAAACTCATCAAAATTCGGATATCTCCTGAGCCGTCAAGGCCGCAATACGCGCACTTGCCCCCATCTCGAACTGCTACGTCCCAGAATCTCGAATCGGCGTCTCTTAGATTTGGCTCTGCCATACTCGAACCACCTCCCGTGGCGGCTTGATTCTATCTCAGATGAGCCTCGCCATATCACAGCTCCCGGAACCGCGCGCTGAAGTGCCGCAGAAACGGCGGCTCCTGCACAATCTCGAACCCGCGCAGCGCCTCCTTCCGCTCGTTCACCTCCAGAATCGCCTCCACCAGATAATCGATGTGGCTCTGCGTATACACGCGCCGCGGGATGGCCAGCCGCAGCAGTTCGTGCCTCGCCTTGTCGCCGAACATCAACGAGCCGATCTCCACCGAGCGCACGCCCGCGTGGCGGTACAGCTCCACCGCCAGCGCCTGGCCGGGGAACTGGTGTTTCGGAATGTGCGGCAGCATGCGCCCGGCGTCGATGTAGATGGCGTGGCCGCCGGGCGGCTCCACGATGGGCACCCCGTGGTCGGCGATGTGGCGTCCCAGATACGCCGTGGAGGCGATGCGATACTCCAGATACTCCGGCTGCAGCACCTCTTCCAGACCCACGGCGATGGCGTCCAGGTCGCGTCCCGCCAGCCCTCCGTACGTCGGAAATCCCTCGGTCAGGATCAGCAGATCCTTCTCCTGTTCGGCCAGCTTGTCGTCGTTGGTGCACAGCAGCCCGCCGATGTTGGCGAAAGCGTCCTTCTTCGCGGAGAACGTGCAGCCGTCGGCCAGGCGGAACATGCGCTGCGCAATCTCTTTCGGCGAGAGCGCCGCGTAGCCGTCCTCCTGCTGGCGGATGAACCAGGCGTTCTCGGCGAAACGGCAGGCGTCCAGATACAGTGGAACGCCGTGCCGCCGGGTGATCTCGCGGACCGCCTCGATATTGGCCATGGACACAGGCTGGCCGCCGCCCGAGTTATTGGTGACGGTGATCATCACCAGCGGCACCCGCTCGCGCCCATGTTCGTTGAGCAGGCGCTCCAGCGCGTCCACGTCCATGTTTCCCTTGAACGGAATGCGCGCCTGGGTGTCGGCGGCCTCGGGCAGCGGCAGATCGACGGCCTGCGCGCCGGTGAATTCGATGTTGGCCCGGGTGGTGTCGAAATGCGTGTTGTTGGGCACAATGTGGCCGGGCTTGCAAAGGACTGAGAACAGGATGCGCTCGGCGGCGCGCCCCTGGTGCGTGGGGATGACGTGGCGAAAGCCCATCAGGCCGTCCACCGCGCGCCGCAGGCGGTAGAAGCTCTCGCTGCCGGCATAGGACTCGTCGCCGCGCATCACCGCCGCCCACTGCTCGGTGGACATGGCGCTGGTGCCGGAATCGGTCAGCAGGTCCAGCAGGATGTTGCGGGCGTGGATCTGGAAGAGGTTGTACCCGGCCTCCTGGAGGAATTGTTCCCTCTGCTCGCGGGTGGTGCGGCGCAGCGGCTCCACGCTCTTGATGCGGAACGGTTCGATGATGGTATTCACGGGGCGTCCGGGGTCATTTTACCGTGCCCAGCTCGGCCAGAAACTGGCGCGCGTTCACCGCCCGCGTCGGTCCCCAGCGGGACGGGAAGTGCTTCAGGTTGCCGGTGACCAGATAGTCGGCCCCGGCCGTCGCCGCGCAGGCGATGAAGCAATTGTCATCCTGGTCGCGCGAGGCGGGTCCCTCGGCGGCCGATTCCACCATCAGCAGCGCCGGCTCCAAATCAGCCAGCAACTGTAACGCCGGCCCGCGCAACGACGCGAACTTGTCGCGCAACAGAACCTCGCGGTACTCCGCGCGGACCTCGGTGGAAGCGCACGCCGTGAACGCGCCGCGTATGGCCAGAGCCACCGCCTGCGCCTCCAGCCCATCCGGCGTCCAGCAGGCCGAAACCAGAATATTGGTATCCAGAACGGCACGCACCGCACATTGAGTTTGGCACAATTGGACCAGGTTCTCTCCCATGAAGGACGAGCTCGGCCAGCGCATGAAGCAGTATTACGAGGACGCGTTGCGCCTGTCGCTGCCGCGCCGTTGCTATGCCGTCGTTCGCATTGACGGCCGGGCGTTCCACACTCTCACTCGCGATCTGGAACGGCCCTATTGCCGGGCCCTGGCCGACGCTCTGGACCAGGCCGCGCTCCACGTGTGCCGGCAAATGATCGGCTGCCGTTTCGCCTATGGCCAGAGCGACGAGTACTCCTTCCTGCTTACCGATCTCGACGGGGAAAAATCGCCGCTGTGGTTCGACGGCAACGTGCAAAAGATCGTCTCCGTCTCGGCCAGCCTGTTCACCGCGGCGTTCCAGCGCTCGTTCGCCGGCCCCGCTCTGGCCACCTTCGATGCGCGCGTCCTGCCTATCCCGCAACGCGGCGAGGTGGCCAAATACTTCCTCTGGCGGCAACTGGATGCCTCGGCCAACAGCCTGAACATGCTCGCCTCCGCGTACTTCCCGCATGCCGAACTGGCGCAAAAATCCAACGCGGAGAAGCACGAGATGCTGCACTCGAAGGGCGTCAACTGGGCCAGGCAGCCGGCCGACTTCAAGCGCGGCCGGGTGGTCCGGCGCGTCGCCGAGCGCTGGGAAATCGACCTCGAAATCCCGGTTTTCAACCGCGACCGGCTTTATCTGGACGGCCTGATCCCGGCGGCCGGCTGAGTCCTGAGCCAGGCGGCGCTGGACGGCGAGGAGGTTCCGAGCGATGATGGGACTAAGCCCGTATCAAGCCGCGCCTCGCAAACCCAGGCGATCAGGGGTCCGCAATCACCACGTCCGGAATGCTCCGGGGAGGGAAATCGGATGCCGCCCACGGCGGGACGCTCGGCGCCGGCGGGTGAAAGGGAACAATGTCATGACAGCTCGAAAACTCATCTACGGCCTCGTATTCGCCGGGTGCGTTCTGTATGCGCAAGCGCAGGCGCCCGCCGCTGGAACCACACCCGCACCGGCTGCCACGCCGCCGCAAGTGCACCTCGCCGTGTTGGCGCTCGACAGCCATAATCAACCGGTCGGCGATTTGACCGCCGACAACTTTCAGATCACCGACCAGGGAAAGGCGCAACGTATTGTCTCTTTCCACCGGGCCGAGGCCGCCGCGGCGCTGGCGCCACACGAGTTCTCGAATCGCGTGGCCACCGGCTCCCACACCACCGTTATTCTCTTCGACCTGCTGAATCAGGGCCGCATGGACGGGCTGGAAGCCGCAAAAAAGATCGGCCATGCCCTCGCGCAGATTCCATCGGGCGACTCGCTGTATTTCTACATACTGGGTCTGGACGGCAACCTCTTTCCCATCCACGCCATCCCCGAACCGGGCGCGGCGCCGGCGGCGGATGACAAAACCTGGACGCAACAGGCCGACGCCGAGATCCAAACGGCCCTGAAGACGGTGAACCGGGCGCGCAAGGCGGGCATGACCCAGGAGGACTTCGTCAAGAAGACCTACGTCGGACTGGAGATGCTGGCGAAGGACCTGACCGCGTTTCGCGGCTCGAGAGACATCATCTGGGTTACCGACGGCGTGCCTCAGGTGTATCAGGAAAAGAACTGCTCCGGAGACTGGTTCGGAGACTGCGCGCTCTACGTGCCGCACTTGAATGTACGGCTGGCCGCGGCCAAAGCCGCGGTCTTCCCGCTCACCTACACGGTTTCTCCGGATGCCAACATGTCTCGTGACATGGAGAACTTCGCGTTTTCGACGGGCGGGCGGACGTTCTCCGGCATCGAGCTGAGCGACGTGCTGGCCCAGATCGCGAGCGACGCGAAGAACGCCTACGTGGTTGCCTACGAGCCCTCGGCGGACA
>CAYVPZ010000207.1:0-7681 GCA_964453955.1 uncultured Solibacteraceae bacterium
TATGGCTCCCAATTCACCGGCATGCTCTTTCATCCACACATCGATGGCCGGATCCCGCTCGACAGCGCCGTTGAATCGCAGCAATCCCGTGGCCTTCGAGTGATCGCCTGGTGACCCGTTCACCTTTTGGCGTATGCCGTAAAAATGTAGTCCTTGGCCGCCACTCTCGTATGGCACGTGAAGCCGCAATTGACCACGCCTGTCGGATCGGGCTTGTAAGTGTCCGACGCGGGATCGTAGTCAAACACGGCGTACGCCCATCCCTTCGTGCTCGGGAATCTCTTGCTGTCCTTCTCGATGAGGAAAACGTCTTGCAGGGTGTCCGGTATCCTAACAAAAAAAGGAGATTCCGTGTTCTTTTTCGGTTTCCACTCGATTTTTACGATCTTGGAGCCGTCGGGGAAAGGCTTGCCGTTGCCAGGAACGCCGGCCCGGTAGGCGTCCATCATCGTGGGATTGGCGACCATCACCTTAAGGAGTTCCTCAGTCTGACTGGGGGCGACAACCTGCCAGTTCTCGTACCCCCTGAAGTCAGAGAATGCGAGCCCATTTGGCACGCGCAGTGTGTACTTGTCCTGCGCGGAAAAGGCCCTGCCGCCCAGTGCCGCCAGCGCTATGCCAAGTGCGGCTAGTGAAACGACTCGTAAACGGCGTGAATGCAAAAAAGGTTTGCCAAACATGACTTTCTGCAGATCGATCCGCGTTTTCCTGATCGGGATTGGGTCGCTCAAAACAGCATAATCGAACTGGTGTACCACTTCAAGAGGATTGATACGCCCCGCTCACGCAGTCTGGCGCGTCCTGCGGCCGCGCGCGATCAGCGATCAACTTTCAGCCGTCGGCTTTGACTGTGTTCTGTATTACGGCGCACCCGGAAGTTGTGCCGCTCAGTCCACAGCCGCTCGGGACCCTGACCACGTTCCGCACGTCAAGAATCGCGCCCATCCTGCTTCATCCTGAAGGTGCAGTTGTTATCTGCACGGGTGTCCGTGCGGTTTCTACGGCGACACCACGTGGGAATGCCGCTGCACCGGAGCGATTATCCAGCGCTACCTGGGGCGGGTGAGCGGGCCGCTGCTGGACCGTATCGACCGGCACATCGAGGTGCCGGCGGTGCCGTATAAGGAGCTGCGCGGGCACGATCAGGGCGTCACCTCCGGGCAGATGCGCCAGCGCGTGGCCGCCGCGCGCGACCTGCAGCAGCGCCGCGGATTCTACAACGCCCCAATCCCGCACGCTCCGTTGCGGACGCTCTGCGCGCTGGACGACGCTGGTGAGCGTACCCTGGGCCTGAGCGCCCGCGCGCACGACCGGATCCTGAAAGTGGCGCGCACCATCGCCGATCTGGGCGCGGCCGAGCGTGTGTCGGCGAAGCATCTGGCTGAGGCGGTGCAGTACCGGAGTCTCCACCGGGACTACTGGACGTAGCGGATTATCCGGTACGTCGGGAGTTCGAGGGCTGTGAATCGTCATCCATGAGAAAGCGTCTCGCGCGCGCCAGGAGAGCCCCGGTGGGCTCTCGTTCGCCACGTTCCCACCATGCTGACGGATGTTGCCGGGTTCTGGGCGAAACCGCACGCGCAAAGAACAAGAGCGGTGATGACCGGATGAATGCGGACCTGTGCTGGCATGGTCAGCCTCCTTACTTACCGCGCCGGCCCGTTTTGGGGCCTGGATGACAGCAACGTCATCGGCTCTTTCCGGTCAATACGGTAGACTCCCGGTCGTTTCAGAAAGCAGTCTTATGCCAGGCCTGTGGCGCATCCCGTTGCCCGTCGGCGGGCAGGTCCACCGCACAGTCGCCCGGACCCGCCAAGCTCAACGCTGCGCCTTATGGAACACGAAGAAGAACAGAGCCACGCTCAAGGCGCCAAACGCATAGATCAGCGAGGAGAACAGCCTCACCGCGGGAATCAGCCCCCGCACGACGTTCATCACATTGAGAACCAGGTGAAAGGCCAAAAGCACGGTAATGAGAATCGTCCCGATCAGAGCCAGCAATGCCGCATTCTTGAGTGTCATGGGCGGAGTATGAACGATGCGTCCATCCTCTGCAAGGGGTCGTGCACTGATTTGTGGCACTGGAATTGGTAAAAGGGTTCGCGCGCGGCCTCTTCGTTGAACGGCGTGGGTGGCGCGCTGGCCGGTGCGATTCGCGATCGGGGCATTAACGGGTAGCTATCCGGTATCGCCAATGCAGTGACGAATCGCGGTCAATTGCATTCGAGACTCGGTTTGATGCATCCTGTCCACATGCCCGGTTGCGCCAGGATTGGCTTCCGGCTCCACACCGGCTGGGCGATGCTCGTTGCAGTCGCCGCGGAAGGAGAAGCGCTACGCGTCCTTCACCGCTGCCGCGTTGAACTAGTTGCGCCCGGCCGGGGACGGTTTGCGTACCACGAGGCGGCGGAGCTGCCGCTGTCCGACGCAGAGAAGTGGATCGAATCCGTCCGGCGCACCGCGGAGGACACCGCCCGGACGGCCATACAAAGGGCGATCGCGAATCTGAACGTGACGGCCGCGTGCATTACTACAGGATCGGCTTCGGTGCCGAATGACCTCGCCGCCGTCCTGCGGTCCCACGCACGAATTCACGCGGCCGAGGGCGCTCTGTATGCCGGCGCGATCGCGTCGGCCTGCCGGCACTTTGGCATCCCGCTGATCGCTGTGCGTGAGCGCGACGTTTGGAGCCGGGCCTCGGTTAACGCAGGAATGACCGAGGCGGACCTGAAGGCGGGGATTGAGGCCGTCCGCAAAACGCTCGGTCCGCCGTGGACAGCGGATCACAAAGTTGCCACGGCGGCCGCGCTTGTCCGGTCCTGATCGAGGCGAAATTGCCTGCCCGGATCCGGAAACGGTAGCAAGTCGGCGCTCGGCCGTGAACGCCACCGGGCATCTCTGGTTCCGAGGGCCGCACGGACCACCCGCGTCACTGTTCTGCGGCGACTGTTCCGGGCTGAACCCGTTGAGCGCGCGCGGCGTCGGCCTCATGAAGCATGTCCAGACCCGACCACACCGAGAGACCCGTCGAAAAGGTGTTCTCGCCGATCCAGACCCATTCACTCCGGGCCGACCAGTATTTCTTTCTCTCTTGCAGGAAAGCCGTCAAAGCGCAGACTCCCCCGTTGATGCCGAACTGCAATCCATAACGAGGATGCCCCTTGCCATCGCCATAGAGGCCCCCAATCTGCAGCCCCTCCGCTGCCACATGATGAAGGGCCCAGTAATCGAACCCGACGCCTGCCCCACAACTGGCCACCAGCGTCGCCCGACGTATCCATTTGAGGGTGGTTGCGGTGGCTGCGCTGTTTTCCTGTGCGCTCGCCGCCGCTACGCACGCCATAATCCCAATAATCAAATATTTCGTCACAAGAAGATCTCCAATAGATTTGTCGATACGAGGGAACGGCATCAGGCTCGTAGCCAACACTCACCCTGGTGACAAGCCGACAAATCGGGCCGCGGGGTCACGCATGTGGTGTGCTTAACGGTATCTCCGTATGGCAAGATACCAAGGATTTGTGGGAGAAGATAGCCAGGATCATTACGTAGGAGAAAACGTAGGAGTAAAGCAGGAGAAAAAAGGATTCTGCCACTGTATATTTGGCGGGCGGCGAGACTCACAGCGCTAGGGCGAAAACTCGATCAACCGCACAATTGCCGTGCAGAAAAATGGGCCTCGGCGACCGTCCCGAGGCACAGTATCGCAGCCTGGAACTATTGGACGCAGGGTACCAGGCATCCAAAGCCTCAAAATCAAGTACACTCTTGTCAATGACCCCGGGAGGCTCCAGCGGCCCTCCCAGAGCCTGAGGAGGAGAACCATGAACCGAATGCGGACCAGTCTTACCGTCTGCCTGTTCGCGATGGCTGCCGCGGTGGCTCAGGTACCCGAGGTGGGCGTGCCCCGCCTGGTAAACTTCAGCGGCGTGTTGAAGGATCAAACCGGGAAGCCCCGTACCGGCCCCCTGGCGCTGACCTTCGCCCTCTACGACGACCAGGAAAGCCGCATCCCGCTCTGGCAGGAAACCCAGAGCGTCACCATGGATGAACAGGGCCATTACACCGTCCAGCTCGGCGGCGCCATGCCGGACGGCATTCCAATGGACCTGTTCGCCTCGGGCAAGGCGCTGTGGCTGGGCATCCGGCCCACCGGCGGCAACGAGCCGGAACAGCCGCGCTCGCTGCTGGTATCGGTGCCTTACGCGCTGAAGGCGGCCGATGCCGACACCCTCGGCGGCAAACCCGCTTCGGCCTATGTGCTGGCGAGGTCGGAATCAGCCACCACCGCGGTGAGTTCAGCCGGGACCTCGGAGAGCGTTGCGCAGCCGAACCCTTTGCAACTCCTCCCACAAGCCGCCTGCGCCAGTCTCACGGCGGACGGGGCTGCCACCGCCAACCAGGTAGCGATCTACTCGGGGACATGCGCGCTGACCGAGCAGACCAGTTTCGTGAACTTGAGCGGCCACGTGGGTATCGGAACCACGGCGCCCGACACGCCATTGGAGGTCAACGGCCCAATGCAGACGGTGTCGGCGATCACGAACAATTATTATGACGTCATTGGCTTCACGCCCAGCCGCGCCGGTACCGCGACTGGCACGGTCAAGTTCACCATGCCGAAATTCGGCTCCGACACCATGGTGCAGATATATATCCGCGGCTACGACTATAGCTCCCTGGGCGCGTGGCAGGTGATCGTCGCCGGCTATAACGACTCGAATCACACCTGGTACCACGACAGCGTGCAGTTCAGCGGGAGGGTCCCGTTCACCAGTGTGCGCCTCGGCAATGACGGCGCACACGACGTCCTGCTGCTCGGGACCACGTCAACCGCCTGGACCGACGGCATGATTGAAATCGCCGAAGTGATCGCCGCGTTCGACGGCACCACCGGTTGGGGAACCGGGTGGACCGCGGCCCTGCTCACCTCGGAATCCGGCCTGACGATTACCAGCGGCACGTTGACGCCCGATATCTACACGAACGCATCCGGCAAGATTGGCATCGGGACCCAGACCCCCGCTGCGACGCTGGAAGTGAACGGTACGGCAAAGCTCGACGGGCTGGCCACCTTCGCGGCCGGCCAGATGTTTCCGGGCACGCTCACCGGCGCGACCACTGGCGGTGGGCTGGCCGTAAGCAGTTCCACGGTAGGTCTCACCACCAGTTGCGCGACCGGGCAGGTGCTGAGCTGGAGCGGCAGCGCGTGGCAGTGCGCGAGCGGCGGTGGAGGTGGAGGCGGCGCCATCACCGGCGTCACCGCGGGCACGGACCTCACGGGCGGTGGAACCAGCGGTCCTGTCACGCTAAGCCTGAACACTACCCTGGTTCCGCAACTGGCCAGCCCCAATACGTTCACCAGCAGTCAGACCGTGACTGCTTCCACCCCCGCCGTCACCGCGCTGAGCATAACCGCGACCGATACCAGCGCCGCGAACACCGCCGTCGACGGGCTGGCCGACGGGCCGAACGGCACGGGGGTCATCGGCGAGGCCGATTCCGGCGCTTCCTCGGTCGGCGTCTGGGGGCTGAGTGCCAGCGGCCTGGCGGGACTCTTCAGCGGGAACGTCAATGTCACCGGCAGCCTGTCCAAGTCCGGCGGCTCGTTCAAGATCGACGATCCCATCGACCCCGCGAACAAGTATCTCTACCATTCCTTTGTCGAATCGCCCGACATGAAGAACATCTACGATGGCGTGGCCGTCCTGGACGCCAACGGCGCGGCGGTGATTCAACTGCCCGCGTGGTTCCAGGCGTTGAACAGCGACTTCCGCTATCAGCTCACCTGCGTCGGCGCCTTCGCGCCCGTGTACATCTCCCAGGAAGTGAGCAACAACCAGTTCGGCATTGCGGGCGGCAAAGCCGGCATGAAAGTCTCATGGCAGGTGACCGGCATCCGCCAGGACGCCTGGGCGAACGCGAACCGTATCCCGGTGGAACAGGATAAGCGCGAGCAGGAGCGCGGTTACTACCTGCACCCGGAACTGTTCGGAGCGCCTCCCGACAGAAACGTGTTGTTTGCCGATCATCCCGAGATGCTGGGTAAGTCCGCCGCAACGAAGTAAGCCCGTCCACCCGAAGGCAATTCATGCTACCAAGCCAACGGAAAAACGTCGTCTTCCAGATCGTGCTGTTCGGAGCGCTGGCCGCGGCGCACGCCTGGACACAGGTTCCGGCGAACCCGGAACGGAGGGCTCCGGCGTATTCCCCTGTGCCGGAGATCGGAACCGCGCTGTGGCGCGGCATGGTGGTCCACTACGTGATGAAGGACGGGCTGCCCATCTATCAGGGCGACATCATCCTCGATAACCCCGTTTTCGGAGCGGACCCCACGCAACGGTCGACGCGAGACGGTGGCGCCAGCCTCGACACGGTCTCGCGCGTGTCGCCCCAGACCCTCGGGGAGATCTACCCCGGCACGCTCTGGACCACGGTCGGCGTCATCTATCAGATCCCGTACATCATTACCAGCGGGTCCGCAAACCTGACCACCGCCATCGCCGAATATAACAAGGTATTCGGCGGACTGATTCAATGGGTGCCGCGAACCACCCAGACCGACTACGTCAACTTTTATCTCGATCCCGGCAATCAGTGTGCCTGCGGCGAGACCTACGATGGACGGGTGGGCGGCGAGCAGGAGGTGGATTGCGCCATCAACTGTTCGGTGGGAACCATCGCGCACGAAATGGGTCACACCACCGGCCTCTGGCACGAGCAGTCGCGGTCCGACCGGAACACCTACGTCACGCTCAGCTACAATCACATCCGGGCCGACAGCATCGGCGACGACGCCCTGGTCACCAACAACGGCTATATCTACGGTCCGTACGATTACGCGTCGATTATGGAGTACCCGCTCTTCGAGCTGACCGCCGACGGCTCCCAGACGATCGAGACCATACCCGCCGGCATTCCTCTGTCGAACGCGAGTTTCTACACCACCGCGGACATCGACACCATCCGGCGCCTCTACAACGCGGCGCCCACCTACGTGACCGTCGACACCAACCCCACGGGCCTCCAGGTAATCGTGGACGGAACCACCATTACAACGCCACACATATACACCAACTGGGCGTTAAGCTCGAACCATACTCTGGCCATCCCAGCGGGAATCGCGGGTTCCGGCCTGCAAGCCCTCGGCGGGGCCGACTATCAGTTTGCCGCGTGGAACGACGGCGGCGCGGCCAGCCACACCATCACCATCACGCCGGGAAATGGTCTGCCCGGGTACCCACCCACATCGCCCGCGCAGACCGTGTACACGGCGAACTTTATCCAATGGCTTCCCTACAGCCCGGATTCCAGCGGCTCGTATCCATCGGGCGCCGGCTCCATGAGCACAATCCCGGCGCCGACCACTTTTTCGGGGGTGGGCCAGTTCTTCCTGACCAACCAGAGCGTGGCGCTCAACGCCACCGCGAACTCCGGTTATAACTTCTACCAGTGGTACGGCTCCATATACTGCGACTGGAGTTGCTACCTCTCGTTTAACGCCAATCCGTTGAACTTGCATTACTGGATCACGTCGGACCTCGAACCTGATTTCACCACCAGCCAGGTTACTACCATTACTACGAATCCGCCGGGCTTGCTGGTGCAGGTGGATGGAACCACTTATGCTTCTCCCGCGCGTTTCAGCCCCGATCCCGATATCAACGGCAGCGCGTGGGCC
>CAYVPZ010000208.1:0-7671 GCA_964453955.1 uncultured Solibacteraceae bacterium
GGCCGATGAATTATCTGACCCTTTGGCCGCAGGGCGGGACGCAGCCCGTGGTATCCACGCTGAACGCGCTGGATGGAGCGATTACCTCGAACATGGCGCTGGTGCCCACCACCAACGGCTCCATCTCGTCCTACGTGTATGTTCCCAGCACCACGTATCTGATTTTGGACATCTTCGGCTACTTCGCGCCGTAGTCCGGTAAACCCCCGGGCGCGCAATCTCGTCTATATGGGCGATGCAGCCCGTGGCGGCTTCCGGATTACTGACCAGCACTGTTGAAAGTGCCGCGGACGAGCTTGACGATTTCGACGCCGTAGTAAGGTCGCACTGGCCGGCGGTGTTTCGCTTCGCCCTGGCATCGCTGCGGGACCGGGACGCCGCGCAGACCCTGACCCAGGATTGCTTCCTGAACGCGTGGCGCGCACGGGGGACGTTTCGCGGCGGGTCCACGGTGAAAACCTGGATCATGCGCATCGCCGTGAATCTGGTCCGCGACCATGCCCGCAATCGCCGGTTGCAATTCTGGAGGCGCACCACGGCGCGGGCACTGGACATCGGGGCGGCCGGCGAGAGCATCGCGGACGAACAGATCTCTTCCGAAACCAGGGTCCTGAGGAACGAGCAGATTCGGGCGGTGTGGGAGGTCAGCGGGACCCTGCCGGAGCGGCAAAGGACGGTCTTCCTGCTGCGCTTCGTGGAGGACATGGATTTGCTGGAGATCGCGGCCGCGATGGGCCTGAAGGAGGGGACCGTGAAAGTTCACCTGTTCCGCGCGGTGCAGTCTGTGCGGGAACGGCTGGGAGGGACCGAATGAGCCGGCACCTGTCTTCCGAAGAGATTTCCGAGTGGGCCGCCGGGACGCGCACCGGGGAGGGGGAGAATCATTTGCACGATTGCTCCGAATGCCGCGGCGAGCTGACCCGGCTGCAGGGAGTGCTGTCGGAGTTTCGCGATTCGCTGCGGCATTGGAGCGCCGCGCAGGGCGGTTCGGCGCCAACGCCTGTCTGGCTGACCGAAAGACCGCGCGGTGCTCACCGGCTGCGCTGGGCGCTGGTGGCCGTGGCCATGGTTCTGCTCGCCGCGATCCCCATTTACCGGAACCGCGAGCGGCAGCGCCAGGCGGACGCCAGCCTGGACGATGCGGTGCTGCTGGAACAGATTGACGCGGGAGTTTCGCGGTCCGTCCCGGCGCCGATGGAACCGCTGACCAGTCTGGTTTCGTGGAGCTCGACGAGTTCGACGGCCACTGCCATGCAATCGCAACCGAAGAAATAACAACTCACGGAGAGGAAGAAGAACGATGAAACGATGCACCAGGATACTTGTGTGTACACTGCTGGCCGGCGCCGCCGCGCTGGCGCAACAGGGGGGGCCTCCGCCGCCGGATGCGCCTGCTCCGCCCGCCCCGCCACCCTTCGCCCATGACCGGCGTCCGCCGATGGAGCGGGCGTTCCATACCGGCGCGCCGGGCCGCTGGTGGAACAATCCGGAAATGGCCCGGAAGCTGGGTCTCAGCACGGACCAGCAGAAGAAGATGGACGACATCTTCCAGCAGAGCCGGTTGAAGCTGATCGACCTGAATGCCTCGCTGCAAAAAGAGGAGACCATCATGGAGCCGCTGATGGAAGCGGACCAGCCCGACGAAGGGAAGATTCTGGAGCAGATCGATCGCGTGGCCCAGGCCCGCGCCGAACTGGAGAAAGCCAACGCCAGAATGCTGCTGGGAATCCGCCGCTCGCTCACCGCGGAGCAGTGGAAGAAGCTGCAGGCGGAAGGACCGGGACCGGGGCCCCATCACGGCCCTGAAGGACCGGGCGGTGGCCCGAAGCCGCCGGGCCAGCCACCACGGCCGGACGGTCCGCGATAGGCTGCCGTCCACCGGGAGATGGAAGACCGTCGCGTCCGCGCGCAAATGGAGCGATCATATGGACGGAGGGTCTATGCGCGCCGACCACGTGGAACTTTCATGGGGACCGGACAAGAAGAAATGGCTGGTCCGGATCAGAATTGGGGAAGAGGTAATCCGCCGTCAATGCAGTGCGCCACGCGACGCGGACGAACAGCAGCTCCGCACGGTGGCGGAACAGACCGTACGCGATGAGGGCTACGAAGCCGATCCCGCGCAAATCAGCATCGTGCGCTAACCCGTGGCGGAAGTTGCGGCAGGCCAAACGCCCCTGGTGAGTAACCCGCACCCGGTGCGTTTCCAGGCCGCCAGCGACCAGGCGCTGCTGATTTCCTTCGGGGACGAGATTACACCCGCCGCGCACGACCGGGTGCGCCGGCTGTTGCGTCTGCTCGAAGCCGCGCGCGTGCCGGCCATCCGCAACCTGCACCCGGCATACTGCTCGCTGCTCATCCGATTCGACGCGCTGGACGCCGGGCACGACGATCTGGAGGCCATGGTGCGTTCCCATCTGGGCCTCCTCGACGACGTGCCGCTGCCCGAGCCGCGCGATGTAGAGATCCCGGTCTGCTACGGCGGCGAGTTCGGCGCGGATCTGGCGGAGCTGGCCGAAATGCACGGCATGACGCCGGATCAGGTGGTCTCACTGCACGCCTCGCCGACGTACACGGCTTACTTTCTGGGCTTCACTCCCGGCTTCGCGTATCTGGGCGGGCTGCCGGAGGCGCTGGCCACGCCGCGTCTGGCCTCTCCACGGCGCACGGTGCCGGCGGGCAGCGTGGGAATCGCCGGCAACCAGACCGGCGTCTATCCATTCGCCACGGCCGGGGGCTGGAGGCTGATTGGACGCACGCCCGTCCCGCTTTTCCGGCCCGGAGAGAGCGACATGAGCCTGCTCTCCATCGGGGACCGCGTACGCTTTCGGCCCATCGCGTCCGGAGAGTTTGCGAAACTGGCCGGGACATGGCGCTGATTCGAGTGGATTCGCCGGGCCTGTTCACCACCGTGCAGGACCTCGGGCGCCCGGGTTTCGGACCGCTGGGCGTTTCGGCCTCGGGCGCGGCGGACCCCGTCGCGCTGCGGCTCGGCAATCGGCTGGTGGACAACCCGGAAGGAGCGGCCGCGCTGGAAATGACTTGGCTCGGCGGCGCGTTCCGGTTCCCGGAAGGGGCGAGGGTGGCGCTGGCGGGATCGGATTTCGGTGCGGTTCTGGACGGCTCACCGGCCCCGCCGTGGACCGCCCTCGACGTTCCGCCCGGCGGGACGCTGCGCATCGGGCCCACGCGCTCGGGCGCGCGCTGCTACCTGGCCGTGCACGGCGGGATTGCGGTGAAGCCGTTCCTCGGAAGTGCGTCCACCCACGTGCTGAGCGGCCTTGGCGGCTTTGAAGGCAGGGCGCTCCGGAAAGGCGACGTTGTTACCATCGGATCCGCGACTTTGGCCGCGTTTCCCCCACGAACCACTCCCTCCGGCGTTCTGGCCCGGCTGGCGCCTCGTAAGGTGCTGCGCGTCACCGAGGGGCCGCAAAGCGAGTGGTTCACCGGCGCGTCACGGAGCATCTTCTACAATAGTGTTTATCAGGTTACGGAGGAAGCCAACCGAATGGGACTTCGCCTGCAGGGCGCCGCGGTGACGGGGCGCTCGGGTGGCCACATGATTACCGAAGGCGTGGCGCTCGGAGCTGTTCAGTTGCCGCCCGGCGGGCAGCCCATCATTCTTTTCGTGGAGCAACAAACCACGGGCGGCTATCCGAAGATTGCCAACGTGATTGCGGCCGATCTGGCCAGCGTGGGGCAGCTTCGTCCGCGCGACGAGATCCGCTTCGAGCGCGTCGATCTGGCCACCGCGCGAGTTCTGTTGCGGGAGCAGGAGGAAGCGATTCGTGAGCTCGATTGACCTCAATTGCGATGTGGGCGAGATGCCCGAAGCAATCGCCGACGGCACGCAGGAAGCGCTGATGCCGTCGTTCAGCTCCGTGAACATCGCTTGTGGCGGGCACGCCGGCGACGAGCAGTCCATGAAGACCACCATCGAGCAGGCGCTGCGCTGGAATCTGGCGGTGGGGGCTCACCCGGGCTACCCGGATCCCGCCAACTTCGGCCGCCTTGAATGGAACCTGCCGCCGGACATCCTGGCCGATACCGTGTTCGAGCAGATTCTGAGACTGGCCGAGGTGGCGGCGCGTTGCGGGGCGCATCTCACGCACGTGAAAGCGCACGGCGCACTCTATAATCAGGCCGCGCGACAGAAGGAGGTGGCCCAGGCGGTGGCTGCCGGCGTGGCCCGTTGGAGCCGGGATGTGGTGCTGTACGGTCTGGCCGGATCGCTCGGGCTGGAAGTGTACCGCGCGGCCGGCTTTGCCGTTGCCGCCGAGGCGTTCGCCGACCGGCGCTACGAGGCCGATGGCAGTTTGCGGTCGCGCAAGTACGAGGACGCGGTGATTCGCGATCCCGAGGAAGCCGCCCGTCAGGCAGTCCGGATTGCCGGGCAGGGGATCGCCCAGACCATCTGCGTCCACGGCGACACGCCGGGCGCGCCGGAGATCGCCGCCGCGGTGGGACGCGCTTTGCGGGAAGCGGGGATCGCGGTGAAACCGGTTTCCGCTATCCTGCTTTAGGTCCCGGCCGACACGAACCCGCTACGCGGCTGACGCCACCGGGGCGCCCAACCCCATGGTGGCCTGGAGCGCGCGGTATTGCGGTTCACCACGCAAGGCGTCGAACTCCGGCCCGTGCAACAGCAATGGCAGACAGCTCTCCCGCGCCAGAGCGGACTGTTGCAGGCAGGCAAAAGCGCGTGGAATATCGCCGAGTCCGGCGTAGATGGAGGCGAAATTGACTGCGGGCGCGGCGGACTCCGGGAGACTCCGAAGCAGTTGCATCGCCTCCTCGCGACGGCCGGATCTCGCGCAGCAGTATCCCAGACAGCCGCTGAACAGATACCGTCCATTCACCAGGTGCGAAGCATTGGTGAAGTGCGCGATCGCCTCGGGCCACCGTTGCTGCGCCGCACAGGACTGGCCGAGGCCCAGATACGACCACGGTGAGTCGGGCTCCAGCACGGCGATCAGACGGTAGCGGCGCATCGCTTCTTCGTGGTTGCCTTCGAGCGCGTTGATCCAACCCTCGGCGAAGTGCGCGGCCAGCGATACCGGGTTCAGGCGCTCCGCCTCGGCGAGTTCCGCACGCGCCCGGTCCAGATAACCACGGCAGGCGAGTTGCAACCCGTACAACAGGCGCGAGTCCGAACTGGCCGGGTCCAGGCAGATGGCACGCTCGAACTCCCTCTCGCCGTCGGCCCATCTCCATTCGAGGAACGAGCGGACCGCGGCCAGCGCCCGGCGCGATTCGGGAAGGGCATCGTTCAGCTTGATGGCTTTGCTGGCCGCTTCGAGCGCGAGCGCCTGCGCTTCCGGAGGTTCGCTACCGTCAAGGAGAGTGCTGGCCACCAGCGCTTCGGCCAGGGCCGCCCATGCCGCGGCAAAACCCGGGTCCGTCTCCGCGGCCCGCCGGAAGAACGCGACGCTGCCGGAGAACCCCCGCGGCCCGTTGTTCGTCCGTAAATAGAGCCCCTGCAGATACGCCAGGAAGCTTTCGCCGTTCTCGCTGTGCCGCGAGCACTCGGACTCGCCTTCGATCCCGGCGATGGCGCGCCATATGGAGTGGGCAGCTTGCTGGCAACAGGAGAGATCTCGCGGCAGACAGTCTATCTGATGGGACCAGACCCAGGCGCGGTCGGCGACGTTCATCAACTGCAGAAACAGCCTCGGGCGGCCGCTCGCGGATTCCACGCTTCCTTCCAGAACGTAGTCGGACGCGCCACCCACCACCACCCGCAGAGCCGATTCCGCGGTCAGGTGGTGCATCAGCCGCCGCCGAATCTCCTCCGCGAGCGCGGCGTCGCCATTGCTGAAGATGAGCGATGCGAGGGTGATGGACGGCCGCCAGGTTCGGCGCGTGTTGCCGCCGGCGGCGTTCCGGCGGTCCACCGCGACTGTCTCGAACCGAGGTACGTAGCTGCCCTTGTGTATCTGGATGCGCAGCGCCGACTCCGCGCCGTCGCTGGCATAGTACGCATCCAGTTTGGCCCGCAGACGGCGCGCTTCCACGCGAACGATCGAATCCACGCGGGGATCGAAGGACTCCGGCCGGCCAAAGACCTCCAGTCCGATCAGATACTCCTTCAGCCGGTGCTGCCGGCCTCCCAGGCACTCTTCCACCACGAATTGCAGGAATCGGCGAATGCGATGGGAATGGACAAAAGTGCCGCTCGAAAGGACGCGCTCGAGTTCCGCGCGGACGGCAAGGTCGGAGTCGGGGGAAATGGATAAAACAGCAGAATCCGGCATCTCGCCTGTGGGACACTCGGCGAGGCGCGTTTGTTACATTTTTTGGACCCCGATGAGTTTGCCGGAGCGTTCAACCGGCCTGGCCGCGCGTGAGAATTTGTCCCAGCACGTCCTCCAGGTGCTCCAGATAGTTCGCAACCAGGCGCTCCAGCGGGATGGGTTCGGCGATGCCGATGCGGCACGGCAGGTTCAGCTTCCCCTCCGGGATTTGCCGCAGAACGTGCACCAGCAGACGATTGAGCGAGGCCCAGAGATCCACAATCCGCGTCCACGGCAGGTCCCCGTAGCGCTCCAGGGCAACCCAGTTGTCGTTCGGGTACGCAACGCCGGCGAGCACCGGCTCCGCCAGCGCGCGCGCGAACCACTGGTGATGCGCGGTCGCCCAATCGATCAGATGGCCGAGCGCCTCCTTGCGCGACCACGGTTTTCGCTTGAGCCGCTGCTCGCCGCCAGCCGAAGAGAAAGCTTGCAGATCCCCGGAGCGTTCCACCAGAGCGTCGATGGCGTCGATGGTCTGCGCCAGCGACTGACTGGCCGATGCCGGGGAAGGCTGCACCGCCAACAGGACGCTGCCGGCGGCCTGGCGGTAACTCGCCAGGTCGATCCCGTATGGCTGGAGCACGCTCGCAGCCGGGCCGGTTTCGAGGCGGAACATGCCCAGAAGCAGGTAGCTGGCCTCGATGATTCGGTCGCCCATCCGCTCGGCTTCTTCCGCGGCGAGCAGCAGCGCTCGCCGAGCCGCGTTGCTGAGAGGAAGATCGACCGATGTGGCAGTGGACGGGTCGCGGCGGAGCGTGGACGCTTCCAGTTGCCGGCGAATCGCTTCCGCAGCTCCGATGGGCAGCAGCGAACGCAGCAGCTTATCCTCGCGCAGCAATCCCAGCAGGAGATGCTCCAGATCGATGACCGGTGAACCGTACTGGCTGGCTTCGAACCGGGCGAAGAAAATGGCCCGGCGCGCCTGCTCGGTGTAACGTTCGAACATAACCCCAGGACCAGCTTTCACAGATTATCAGAAGCGCGCAAGCGCCAAGTGAGGTTTGGGGCGGAGTGACGGTGAGCAAAAAGATCGGACGGGCGGATGACTGGGACCGCCCGTCCAGGGCAGGCCTCGGAGGAAGAGGACTCGCTGCCCGGATAGTGCGGTTACGGAGTGATTACTCTCCCGCGATCTTGCTCGCTCCCGCCGATGCCTGCACCCGGTACACTTCGGGCGCGATGCCGTAGCGGGCGTGGTACCGCGTTCGCATGGTCTCATCGAAGTGGTCCACCGCCGCGGCGTCCACCAGGTTCACCGTGCAGCCGCCGAATCCGCCGCCGGTCATGCGCGCGCCATGCACGCCGCGAACGGTCACCGCGGTATCCACCAGGAAATCGAGTTCCTCGCAGCTCACCTCGTAATCGTGCTGCAGGCTGC
>CAYVPZ010000209.1:0-7654 GCA_964453955.1 uncultured Solibacteraceae bacterium
CAGAGGCTGCAGAAGCTGCAGGCCCATGCCGGCGTGGCCAGCCGCCGCAAAGCCGAGCAGCTCATGATAGAGGGCCGCGTCACCGTCAATGGCAAGCGCGTGACCGAGCTCGGCACGAAAGCGGACCCGGCGCGCGATCACATCAAGGTGGATGGGAAGCTGATTCGCTTTTCCAATCGCCAGGTCTATCTGGTTCTGAACAAGCCCACGGGCTACGTCACCACGGCCAGCGATCCCGAGGGCCGGCCCACCGTGCTTGATCTCATGCACGGCGTGAAGGAGCGCGTATATCCGGTGGGCCGCCTCGATTATCACAGCGAAGGACTGCTGCTGCTCACCAACGACGGCGAGTTCGCCAACCGCATCACCTCCGCGAGGAACCACGTGGTGAAGACCTACGTGGTGAAGGTGACCGGTACGCTGACCGAGGAACAGGAGACGTGGTTCCGCGAAGGGATCGTGCTGGACGGCCGGCGCACCGCTCCCGCCGGGTTGAAGCTGATTCGCCGCGCCGCCAACCCGTGGTACGAGGTGAAGCTGACCGAAGGCCGCCAGAACCAGATTCGGCTGATGTTCAAGTATTTCGGCAAGCTGGTGGAGAAGCTGCGCCGGGTGAAGATCGGCTTTCTGGAACTGGGTCCCATCAAGTCGGGCGAATACCGCGCGCTGACGCCGGCGGAGGTGGCGCGGTTCCGCAAGGTGCTGAAGCTGGACGAAGCGTAGCTAGGGACACGCGACGCGAGTCGCGTTCGTGCGGGGTCCCGACGGAACGCGGCTGGTCGCCGCGTGTCCCGGTTTGCCAGGCCATCACCGGACCAGTGTTTTTGGGGGGGTGTCCCCGGAGTCACACATTCACGTGATACACTGGATTCCGTGAAAGCCCACCGAAACGTCACCCTCAGCCTGCCCGAGCCCCTGCTGCGGCGATTCCGGGTTTACGCCGCCGCGCGAAACGAGTCCATGACCAGCCTGATGGCGGAAGCAATCCGCGACCTCCTCGAGCGGGATGAGCAGACCGCGGCGGCGAACCGCCGCTTCTTGGAACGGATACGCAACGCTCCCGACCGGGGCAGCGGACCGTGGAGCAGGGACGAGATGCATGAGCGTTGAGTTTGTCGACACGAATATCCTGCTCTACGCCCACACTCTCGGGGGCGGCAGCAAACACGACAAGTCCATTGCGCTGTTGTCCCGGCTGGTTGAGGAAGCAGCCGGGGCCATAAGCATACAGGTGCTCGCCGAATTCTACTCAACCGCCACGAAGAAACTGGGGATGCAGAGTCAGGACGCCGAGGGCGTAATCGCCGATTTGCGCGGATGGACGATCCATCGGCCCGGCTACGCCGACGTGATCCGATCCGTTCAGTTGCAGCGCCGCTACAAGATGGCGTGGTGGGATGCGCTCATACTCAACAGTGCTCTGGAGCTGGGGTGCTCCGTGCTCTGGAGCGAGGACTTTTCCGACCGTCAACGATACGGCTCCCTCACCGTCCGCAATCCCTTCGCCTGAAATCACCCCGCGTCGCTGGTCAGCCAGTCCTGGGAATGGTGCTCCAGCGCGATGCGCACAAGCTGGCTGCGCGTGCGCACGCCGGTCTTGTCGAAGAGCTGCTGCATCACTGCCTTCACCGAACTCTCCGAAATCTGCAGCCGTCCGGCGATCTCCTTGTTGGTGAGCCCCTCGAACACGCCCTTGAGCACGGCTCGCTCGCGCGCATTCAGCGGCTGGGCAGTCCGCCGCTCCTCCCCCCGGCCGCTGGCGCCCGCCACCAGCGACCGCACTGCCCGCGAGTCCAGCCACGTCTCGCCGCTGTGCACCTTGTGGATGGCTTCCACCAGTTGCGCGGGCGGGCTGTGCTTGAGAAAAATCCCAGCCGCGCCGCTTTCGAGCGCCCGCAGCGTATCGGCATCGCTCATGCCCGCGGTCACCATCAGGATGTGGCCGGCGAACGCGCGCCGCCTGGCCTCGTCCAGAAACAGCGCCCCCTGCTCTTCGCCCAGGTCATAGTCGAGAAGCACGATATCCACCGGTTCGCGGTCGATCGCGGCCAGAGCCTCCGAGGCCGTGGCACAGCTTCCCACAATGCGCAGCTCAGTCTCGGCTTCGAGCAGTCGGCTGAGGCTCTCCCGGAACAGGCTGTGATCGTCCACCAGCAGGATTCGAATCTCCCGGTCCATGTTCGCCATTCTCCGCGCCGGAGGGCGCTGGCGACAACTCTACAACAAAAATCGACCCTTGTGGTTCGGGCTCATGACGCAGGTCGCCGCGAAACGAGCGCATGAACGCGCGCGACAGGTACAAGCCGAGTCCGCTGGCCCGGGCCTGCTGTTGGAACGGGCGGAACAACAGATCGGGATGAGCCACCCCGCCGCCGGTGTCGCGCACCCGCACCACCACCCGCTGCTTTTCCACGCGCGCGCCGATGGCCAGCTCCCGCCGCGCCTGATTCAGCAGGGCGCGCTCACTGTTCTTCATCAGATTGAGGAACACCTGCATCAGCATCTGCCGGTCCGCCCAGACCGGCGGAAGATCCGGCTCCAGCTCCCACCGCGCGGCGATCCCGTTGTCGCGCAGCGACGGCTCCATCACGATGCGCAGCTCGTCCATCAACGCGCCCAGATCCACCGCGGCGGCCTGGTTCGCGCTCTGCCGCAGCTCCATGGCCGCGATCTTCTCGAGGCCCTGGATCAGCGTGCCCAGCGCTTCGAAATCCTGGTTGCCCGCCAGCGCGCCGCTGCGCTTAAGATTGGCGTGAACCACCGCGATGGCCCCGCAAATATTGCGAATCTCGTGCGAGACCGCGCCCACCAGAATGCGCGAACCGGTGAGCAACTGGTGCAGCCCGATCTCCTCCCGCGTGCGCAGCTCTTCGGAGGTGTCCACCACCATCGCCGCCAGCCGCGCTCCCGCGCTGGTCCGGTAGGTGGAGAACCACACGTCCGCCAGAAAAACTTCGCCGTCCTCGCGGCGTCCGCGGCATTGCATCACCGTGCGGAACGACCCGCGATGGCTATCCGGGCCGGGCACATTCACCAGCGCCGGAATATACTGGCGAATCGAGCGGCCCGGGAGCGCGCCCGGCTCCACCGCCAGCAACCGGTGCGCGGCGTCGTTGGCCAGCAGCACGTGACCGTCCGAATTCATGGTGAGAATCGCCACCGGACTGCTCTCCACCAGCACCTTGAGTTGCTCTTCCGCCTCCCGGCGCGCTTCGCTCTCCGATTCGATCAGGTGCAGGTGCTCGGTTTCCAGCCGCCGGCTGCGCGCCACCTCGCGCGAAAACATCCCGGTGATGAAGAAGGCGGCGAACACCAGAATGTTCCGCGGTATGCCGGTTTCCGGCCTCCAGTCCACGCTGCCGAACGCTTCCGTGAAGACTGTGCAAAGGCCCGCTACCGCGGCAATCTGCCACCGGCTCAACACGCCGCCCACCAGCAACATGGGCAGCAGATACAGGAAGCCGAGCTGGATCGGATCCACGATCCGCCAGTCCGCGAACGCGACGACGGCGACGATCGCGCCGGCCCGCGTCAGAATCGCTGTCCGGCTGCCGCGCAATAAGTAAGACAGCATGAAGTCGGCGTGTGCCTGCCTACAATTCTAGTTCCGGGTTGTGACAGATCTGCAATCGAATGTCTTAAAGATATCGAGCGCTATCCGAAGATATGGCCGAAAGATAGTGGCGTCCGGCGGCGCCTGGGGACTACGGTGGAGGGTTGAGCGAAGTGTGTTCGAGATCGCGTGTATGGATGGCGTGGCTGCTGGCGGCTGGTCTGGCGCCGGCCGCGTTTGCCCAGCAGGCCTTCACGTGGGCGCGGATTAAGGAAAAGTTCGAAGCGGAGAATCCGACGTTGCGCGCAGGGAAGTTGAACATCGACGAATCGAAGGCGCAGGAGATCACCGCCTACCTGCGCCCTAACCCGGAGTTCACGGCGGGTATCGATCAGATCAACCCGTTCTCGACGCAGCCGCCGCCGAGCGGGGGACCGGATGTCTACCGGCCCTTTGCCTATGCGTTTCCGGATGGTTCCGTTAGTTACCTGCACGAGCGCGCGCACAAGCGCGAACTGCGCCTCGAAAGCGCGCAAAAGGGCACCGCCATTGCCGAATCGCAGCAGGCCGACCTTGAGCGCAACCTGCTGTTCAACCTGCGCACGGCCTTCGTGCAGGCATTGCAGGCCAAAGCCGTGCTGGCGCTGGCCCGCGAGAATCTGGACTACTACGACAAGTTCCTCGGCGTGAGCCGCGATCGCTACGCCGCCGGGGACATCGCGCAGGTGGATCTCGACCGGCTGGAGTTGCAGCGTGTGCAATACGAATCCGACGTCCAGACCGCCGAGGTGAACCTGCGCACGTCGAAGATCCAGCTTCTGATGCTGCTAAACGAGCGCACACCCGTGGAACAGTTCGATATCGCCGGTCCCTTCGATTTTCCCGGCCAGATTGCCGCCAAGGAAGAGTTCCGGACCATGGCACTGGAAACGCGGCCGGACCTGAAAGCGGCCCTGCAGGCGGTGGACAAGGCGCAGACCGATCACAAGCTGGCCGTGGCCGACGGGTCCACCGATCCGACCTTCGGCGTGGACTTCGCGCGCAATCCGCCCATTCCGGTGTATCTCGGCTTCAACGTCGATATCCCGCTGCGTATCTTCGACCGTAACCAGGGTGAGAAGCTCCGCACCGAACTGGACATCGCCCGCAACGAGAGGCTTCGCGACGCCGCCCGCGCGCAGGTGTTCAACGATGTGGATTCGGCGTGGGAGACACTGAACAGCAACCTGATATTGCTGCGCCCGTACAAGGCGAAGTACCTGCAGCAGGCGGTGCGCGTGCGCGACACCGTTTCGTTCGCCTACCAGCACGGCGGCGCGTCTCTGCTTGATTTCCTGCAGGCCCAGCAGGATTACCGGAGCATTCAACTGAGTTATCTGAACCTGATCGGTTCCTGGCTGACCGCCGCCAGCCAGTTGAATCTCGCGGTGGGCCGGGAGGCTGTCCAATGAAGCGCGCAGTTCTGATCGAGGCCATTCTGTGCGGATTGCTGTCCGTCGTTCTCACTGGTTGCGGTGGCGAAGGGAAGGCGGATACGTCCGCCGAAGCGCCGCCGCCCGCGCAGGTGGAACATGAGTCCGATGCCGGCCTGGTCAAAGTGGATCATCCCGAGCAGTTCCCCCTGGCCACCGCCGGAGCGTACGACGCCGCGCCACAGTTGAACGTCACCGGATCGGTGAGCCCCGACGTGGCCCGCCAGATCCCGGTGATCTCTCTCGCCTCGGGCCGCGTGGTGGAGATCCACGCGCGCATCGGCGACACGGTGCGCAAGGGCCAGCTCCTGATGCGCGTGCAAAGCAACGACATCGCGCAGGCTTTCTCCGACTACCGCCAGGCCGTCGCCGACGAGACCCTGGCGAAGGCCCAGCTGGAGCGGTCCCAAATCCTGTACGCCAAAGGGGCCATCGCCCAGAAGGATCTGGAAGTGGCCCAGGACACCGCCGACAAGGCGAAGGTCACCACCGAGACAGCCGTCGAGCACCTGCGCGTGCTGGGCGCCGACATCAGTCATCCCAGCGCGCTGGTGGACATCTTCGCGCCCGCTTCCGGCGTCATCACCGAGCAGAACGTGACCGCCGCGTCCGGCGTGAAGACGCTGGACAACTCGCCCAATCTGTTCACCATCACCGATCTCTCCAGCGTCTGGATCATCTGCGACGTGTATGAGAACGATCTTCCCTACGTGCGTCTGGGCGAGTTTGCCGACATCCATCTCAACGCCTACCCCGACCTTGCGCTCAAGGGGCGCATCTCCGATATCGGCCCCATCCTCGATCCCGCCATCCGCACCGCCAAGGTCCGTCTGGAGGTCGGCAATCCGGGCATGCTGCGGCTGGGGATGTTCACCACGGCCACGTTCCACGGCCTGCGCAAGGAGAACCACGCCACCGTTCCCGCCAGCGCGGTTCTGCATCTGCACGACCGCGACTGGGTGTATATGCCCGCCGGCAACGCGCGCTACCAGCGGGTGGAAGTGACCGGCGGCGCCATGCTGGCGGGCAATCTGCAGGAAATCCGCGCGGGGCTGAGTCCCGGCCAGCAGGTGGTCTCCAACGCTCTCATCCTGCAGAACACCGTCGAACAATAATGATTCGCGCTCTCGTCGATTTCGCGCTCAACAATCGTCTGCTGATTGTCGCGATCGCCATTCTGCTGCTCATCTGGGGCGCCGTCTCCTTTCATCAGCTTCCCGTGGAAGCCTATCCGGACGTGGCCGACAACTATGTCGAGATCATCACCCAATGGCCGGGCATCTCCGCCGAGCAGATCGAGCAGCAGGTCACCATACCGCTCGAAACCGCCATGAACGGCATCCCCGGGGTGAGCCATCTGCGCTCGTTTTCCATCTTCGGCCTGTCCGATCTGAAGCTGATTTTCGACGATGGCACCGACAACGGCTGGAACCGAGAGCGAGTGCTCGAGCGTCTTTCCCAGGCCACCCTGCCACCGAACGTGAATCCCCAGATGGGAACCGACTGGAGCCCGGTGGGCCAGATCTACTTCTTCACTCTGCACAGCAGCAATCCTCAGTACGACGTCATGGAGCTGAAGTCCATCGAAGACTGGGTGGTGGAGAAAAACCTGAAGGCGGTCCCGGACATCGTCGATGTGGCCACTTTCGGCGGCCCCACGCGCGAATATCAGGTGCGCGTCGATCCCAACAAGCTGATCTCCTACGGGTTGAGTCTCGGCCAGGTGGAGCAGCAGATCGCCAACAACAACGTCAACGCCGGGGGCAGCTTTCTCGAAGCCGGCCTGCAGCAAATCAATGTTCGGGAAGTGGGGCTGGTCCGGAGCGTGCCCGATATCGCCGACACGGTGCTGCTCACCAAAGGCGGCGCTGCGCTTCGCGTAGAGGATATCGCCGTCGTCTCCCAGGGACCCAAGATCCGTCTGGGCCAGTTCGCCCGCGCCATTCGCCGCGAGGACGGCCGGATTATCGACAACGACGACGTCGTTTCCGCCTGGGTGCCCATGCGCAAAGGCGCGGACGCGGAAGCCGCCCTGCGCGGCCTGCACGCCAAAGTGGCCGAGCTCAACGATCGCCTCCTGCCGAAGGGCGTGAAAATCGTTCCCTTCATCGACCGCAGCGAACTGGTCCACCAGACCACCACCACGGTCCTCCACAACCTCACCGCGGGCATCATTCTTGTCGTCATCATTCTCCTGCTGTTCCTCGGGAACCTGCGCGGGGCGGTGATTGTCGCCCTGACCATCCCATTTTCTCTTTTATTCGCGTCGAGCTGTCTGAAATTGAAGGGCATTCCCGCAAATCTCCTTTCTCTGGGCGCGCTGGACTTCGGAATGGTGGTGGACGGCGCCGTGGTGATGGTGGAAAATATCGTGCGTCACCTCAACCGCAACGAAGGGACGCGCACCACCCAGGAGCGCATCTTCGAGGCGGCGCACGAGGTGCAGCGGCCCGTGTTTTACGCGATTGCGATTATTATTACGGCCTACCTGCCCATCTTCACGCTGCAGCGCGTGGAAGGCCGCCTGTTCAAGCCCATGGCCTGGACCGTGGCGTTTGCGCTGCTGGGCGCGCTGCTGTTCTCCATCCTGGTGGCGCCGGTGCTCTCCAGCTTGTTTTTCGCAAGGTCT
>CAYVPZ010000210.1:0-1938 GCA_964453955.1 uncultured Solibacteraceae bacterium
AGATGGCGCCAACCGGGCCATTCTTCGCCGCCTCCGGCCCGAGCTCGCCGTCGCTGGAGAAATCGTCCCAGAAGAGAAGCGGGCTGTTCCACCATCGGCCCGCCGGCCAGCCCCGCAGCATCGTGGTTTGCGGGGAGCCCGCAGTCAGCGCGGCCAGGACGAAGCTGCCGTTACCGGGGTCGTCCGCGGCGAGCGCGGGGTTTTTCATCAGCAGGCCCTGCAGGGCGGGGTTGCTTTGCGGGGTGTTGACGCGGGTTTCGCTTTCACGTTGGCGCGATGGCGCCGCGACCAGCGAGTTCACCGGGTTCTCAATGGAAAACGCGATGGAGACGGTGGCTGGCGACGTGCCTCGGTTGTGCACGCGATAGCGGAGGATGGTGACGGGCAGGCCAGATTCGTCGGCATCGAGCGGAATAAAGGGCGTGCCGGCTTCGAGGGAGATATCCACTGGCAGCGCGGCGTCGTGAAAATCGATGCGGGCCAATGGAAATTCGCCGGTGAAGGTTGCCGCTTCTAGGCGCGAGAGACCGGGGGCGTTGCGCGAGCCGAGACCTTCCTGTCCTTCATAGGGCGTCTGAATGCGGGCTTCGAGCACGCGCGCGACGGGTTTCTGGCCCTCGGCCTGGACCCAGACGGCGGGGAATGCGTAGGCCGGCGAATTGCCTTTGTCGGCGCGATTGACGATCTCCCAGTCGCGCAACTGGCCGCGCCCGCCCAGACCGATGCTGCCCGCTCCGATCCCACCCAGCGGGAACGAGATCATGGCCAGAGCGGGGCCGGTGAAGACTCGGGGATGGGAGATATCGCCGGTTTCCGCGGGGGCGGGCCGGGGCTCCGCCGGCGTTTCTGTCCGTGCGCGCGCGCCTTCGCCCGATGCGGCCACGCCACCGGCGAGAGCCACCGACTTCAGAAAGCCGCGCCGATCCGTTTCACTCTGGCGATTCATGGTTGCCCGGACCGCCAACAGTATATACCAGGGTCACGACGCGCCTTTCGCCTGCGGTACGCTTTAATTCTTGGACGCCATTTCAATCGCCGGTTGGAGCACCTACCTGTCGGTGCTGGCGGGGGCGGGGGCAACGCTCACCGGACTCGTTTTCGTCGCGGTGTCCATCAATCTCCGCCGGGTCCTCTCGATCCCCGGGCTCACTGGCCGGGCGGCGGAATCCCTGATGCAGCTATTCGGCGTGCTCATCATCTCGTCAACGGCGCTCATTCCACGACAGCCCGCGGTGGTCCTCGGCGCGGAGGTCCTCGCGTGCGGGTTCACTCTCTGGCTGGTCCAGACCCTGCTTCAGATTCGCTACATGAGATCGAAGACGGGCCACCCGCGAGGCTGGGCCATCACCAGAATTGTCCAGACGCACCTGGCCAACGTGCCGTTCTGTATCTGCGGAATCCTCCTGCTGCTCGGCTGGCCGGTAGGATTGTACTGGCTGGCACCGGGCCTCATTTTTTCTCTGATCGCCGGAGTGATGAGCGCGTGGGTGCTTCTGATAGAGATTCTGAGGTGATGGCGTGGTGGACAAGGCCCTTGCCGCCGTGCCATACTGTCTTTTCATGCGTCGCGCTGATTACCGTTCGTTTCGATTCTGGTTCCCTCAGGGGGCCTGATCCGATCCGAGTGGAATCGCGACAGGTTGGAAGGTTTTGAAAAGGCCCACTCGAACAGAGTGGGCCTTTTGATTTTGAGGGAGGCCGGCCGCAATGGTCATTTCAATGAAGCTCCACTCCACCGGGGAGGAGATTGAACAGGTATGCAAACGGATCGAGCACTTCGGGTACAAGGTGCACTCGATTGAGGGCGAGGAGCGGGTGGTGGAGCTGGCCCGCATGCTGTCGGGGAGCCCCGGGTCGGCCACGGCGCGTCGCCACGCCAAGGAGCTCTTGCACGCCACGAGCGGGGCCGACGGCCTCCACCGGTAGCCTGCACCTGTG
>CAYVPZ010000210.1:1948-7630 GCA_964453955.1 uncultured Solibacteraceae bacterium
TGATCGGCGTGGTTGGGGTGGGCGACGTGACCAACTGCCTCGAGTCCGTGGAAGCCATGCCGCAGGTGGAAAGCGCGGTGCGCATCTCCGCCCCTTACAAGTTCGTGAGCCGCGAGTTTCGCCGCGCGAAGACGCAGATCCGGATCAACGGCGTGGAGATCGGCGGGGACCAGTTCGTGGTGATGGCCGGACCCTGCTCGGTGGAGTCGGAAGAACAGATCATGGCGGCGGCGGAGGCGGTGGCGCGCGCGGGCGCGAAAATGCTGCGCGGCGGGGCGTTCAAGCCGCGAACTTCGCCCTACGATTTCCAGGGGATGGAAGAGGAAGGGCTGAAGCTGCTGGCGAAAGCCAGGAGCGCGACTGGCCTGGGGATTGTCACCGAAGTGATGAGCGACAGCGATGTGGCGCTGGTGGCCCATTACGCCGACGTGCTGCAGGTGGGCGCCCGGAACATGCAGAACTTCGCGCTGCTTAAGGCGCTGGGGCCGTGCCCGCGGCCCGTTCTGCTGAAGCGCGGGCTCAGTTCCACCGTCAAGGAGCTGCTGATGTCGGCCGAGTATATTGTGGCGCACGGGAACCCCAACGTGATCCTGTGCGAGCGGGGCATTCGCACGTTCGAAACGGCCACACGCAATACCTGCGATCTCACCGCCGTGGCGGTGCTGGACGAGCTGACCCATCTTCCCGTGGTGGTGGACCCCAGCCATGCCACCGGCAAGCGCAGCCTGGTACCGGCGCTGTCCCGCGCGGCGGTGGCGATTGGCTGCGACGGGCTTATCGTGGAAGTGCATCCCTGCCCCGAGCAGGCCATGAGCGACGGCGCGCAATCGCTCAATCCCAAACAGTTCGCCGCCATGATGCACGACCTCGAGCCCTACGTGAACTTATGGAAAGAGTCGCGGATGACAGAAGCCGCCGCGACGGTGTAACCTGCGAACGTGCGCTATCGCCCACGCCCGTGGCAGCTCGCCGTTGCGCTGATTCTGTTGTGCGCGGCCGTCCTCGGCGGCCTGTACCTGTGGCGCATTCGTGGCGGCGCCACCCCCGCGGAGATGGCCGCGTTCCTGCCCAGCGGCGACTCGCTGCTGGTGTACATGGATCTGGAATCCATGCGGCGCTCCGGCCTTCTCGACATGCTGGCCGGGCCGAAGGGCGCCGAGGAACCCGATTACCGGCAGTTCATCGAGCAAACCGGGTTCGACTACCGCGATGACCTGAACGCGCTGGCCGTGGCCATTCGCGAGAATCCCTCCACGCACGAGCGCGACGCGTATGCGGTGGCCCGAGGCAACTTCGACTGGGAGCGCATCGCCGCGTATGCGAAGAGCCATGGCGGCGAGTGCACCGGCGGATTCTGCCGCGTGCCCGCCAGCCAGCCGCATCGTTTCGTTTCCTTCTATCCGCTGCGGCGGCATTTGCTGGCGCTGGCGGTGAGCGCCGATCAGTGGGCGGCGCTGTTGATTACGCGCGGGCCCGGGCCACGGGGCGCCGCGGATCTGCCCGCCGAGCCCGTGTGGATGCTGGCGCCGGCCGCGGCCCTGCAATCGGAAAGCCTGTTTCCAGAAGGCACTCGTGCGTACGCTTCGGCACTGCGCGGGGCGGAGAGGGTGGCGCTCACGCTGGGCCCACAGGGCGATCATCTGGCGGTCTCGCTCGATGTCACGTGCGGTAACGTGGATCAGGCTTCGGCGCTGCTGATCCGCCTAGAACAGCTCACCGAAACGCTGCGCACGTGGATTGCACGCGAACATCTGCGGCCCAATCCGGGCGACCTGAGCGGCGTGCTGACGGCGGGCACTTTCCGCCGGGAGGACCGGCGCGTTTTCGGCTCGTGGCCGGTCCCGAAGGAGTTCATACGGGCGGTGTCCGATGGCCGAGGCCAGTAACCCGCGATCATGATCACCGCAGTCGCCGTTCTGAACGTTCGCAACGAATCGGTACACATACGGCGCTGCCTGGGGGATTTCATCGCGGAAGGGATTGAGGTCATCCTCATCGATCAGGATTCGACGGACGATACGGTGGCCAAGGCCAGGGAGTTCCTCGGCAAAGGGCTGCTGTTCATCGAGCGGATGCCGTGGAACGGCGTCGACTCGCTGGACGAGCGTCTGGCCGTCCAGTGTTCCATCATCGAGTCGGTCAGGCACGATTGGGTCATTCACGCCGACGCCGACGAATGGCTGTGTGCGCCGCAGGAGGGTGTGCGGCTCATCGACGGAATCGCGGCGGCCGAACGCGCCGGTTTCAATTGCATTAACTTCAATGAGTTCATATTCCTTCCGATGGATGGCCAATCGCATTACCACGAAGGCTACAGCTCGGAGTTGCTGTCGTATTATTTCTTCCTGCCCCGCCCGGGCCCGAGGCTGATGCGCGCATGGAAGCGTGAGGCGGGCCTCGATAACCGCGGCGGCGCGGGGCACCTGCTGTCCGGAAGCGATGTGCGGCTTTGCGATGAGACGTTCATCCTGCGGCATTACATGGTACTCAGCTCGGATCATGCGCGGGCGAAGTACATCGGCCGGCCCTATTCGAAAGAGGGTCTGGCGAAAGGCTGGCATCGGAAACGAATCAACCTGACGGCGGAGGCGCTGGAGATTCGCTCCTGCGACCGAATGCTGCGCCTTCCTCACAAAACGTCCAAAGCGTTCCGCACCGATCTGCCGGTGGAGAAGCATTACTGGTCCTGGCCGTGATACGGTGGTTCACATCAGTGCCTGCGGAATAACCAGAGCACCAGCGACAGGATGACGCTTAGGAGGATGCAGGTGGTGAGCGGGAAATAAAAAAAGCCGTGCCGGCCGCGGAGCGTGATGTCCCCGGGAAGCCGGCCGAGACGAATCGGCAATCGGTCTCCTGCCAGGAACAGGAGACCTATGACGATGAGCAGGGCGCCCGCGAAGATCAGGGTGCGCCCGATGTTCACACTATGTACGTGCGCCCGCGATGCGCGCCAATCAGGATCTGGAACATCCGGTGCGCGATCAGCTCGTGGAGGGTGAGCATCTCGCGGTTGGCCTGGAACACGGCCTGGGCGTCGTGCAGATCTGTGGCGCCGCCGCCCGCTTTGAGGGCCGCGGTGGCCTCCTGGATCACCGGATCGGACTGGACGTCGCCGGCCATCTCCCAAAGCGTGATGAAGCGGTCCACCGCGGTGGGGAAGCTCATGGAGAACACGCCGGAGTTGCTGGTGGTGCGCGGCGGTTTGTAGTCGAGGTTGAACGGGCCGTTGTAGTTGTAGGTGCGCAGCAGAACGAGAATGTTCAGCCAGTCGAGCGGATTGACCAGGGCGACGGCGATATCGACGTCGTGCTTCAGCCGGTAGCCGTCGTTGATGTCCATGTGCCAGAGCTTGCCGCACATGAGCGCGCGGGCCAGCGAAGCGCGCGGCGCGCCGCCCCACATCAGCTCGTGCAGGTACTCCGGATTGAGGCCCACCATCTCCGGGTGCGTGAGCAGGCCGGAGGAGATGAAGGCCAGCATGGCGTCGCTGGTGGGCAGCAGGATTTCCGCCTGCGGCTCGAACGGCTTGGCCTCCATGCAGTGCTTGAGCGTGGGCCGGTTGTATTTCTTCGCGATGGCGATGTCCGCTTCGCAGGCGGCGTTGAGACCCTCGGCGTACCACTTTAGCGTCTGCAGCTCATCCACGGCGCCCTGCGTAAAGTAGCCCAGCGAGCCGGGCCAGTAGACGGCGAACTCCGCGCCCAGCTCGTGGCCAATGGCGACGGTGTTTTCGAGCCGCCATTTGGCGTACGCGCGGATGTCCGGCGATTCGGAGGCCGGGCTGGTGGCGAACACCGCGTGGTGGAACGTCTCGGTGGTCACCATGGAGCACTTCAGGCCGTTCTCTTTGAGGGAGGCCTTGATGCGGGCCACGATGCGGTCCTGCTCTTCGCCGCCGATGGCGCTGTAAGGGATGACGTCGGTATCGTGGGTGGTCCAGTAGCCGATGCCGATTTTCGCGAATTCGCGGATCACTTCTTCGAAGGTGACCGGTTTGCGCGTGGGCGCGTGGAACAGGGCGTGGCCCTCGTACGCGGCCGCCCACTGCGGTCCGGAGATATAGTATTTGCGCCTGGTATCGGGCGAGTAGGCGCCGCCGCAGGCGTTGGTCAGCCGCTCGACAAGGGCTTGTTGCTGATTGGGTGGAATAGGAGGCATAGGTGCAGTTTCAGCATACCGCCATGCTACACTTCCCGGCATGGGGACGACCACGCCGCTGAAGGCCGTTTCGATTGACGAGTACCTGTCGAATCCCGAGTACGAGCACTCCGAGTATGTCGACGGCGAGGTGGTGACACTGAATGTGGGAACACAAGATCACGGAACGATTCAGGTCAATTGTGGCTTCTTCTTCAAGCAGTACTTCCTCGCCCACCCGATTGGGTACGCGGCCGCCGAACTGCACTGCAGGCTGATCATCGCCGGCCGGCAACGGTACCGCCTGCCTGACGTTGCCGTTGTGCTGGGCGAACGCGAGCGGGGCGCGAGATACCTGGATCGAGCGCCGGATTTCGTCGTCGAGATCCGCTCGCCCGAGGACTCCATGCAGTCCCAGATGCGCAAGATGCGCGATTACTTCGCCAACGGCACGCGTCTCGCCTGGCTGATCCTGCCCGAAGAACAAACCGTAATGGTGCTGACGCCAGACAGCCTGCCCGCCGCACTGGGCGCCGGCGAAACACTCGATGGCGGCGCCGTTCTGCCCGGCCTCTCCGTCCCGGTTTCCGATCTGTTCGTCTAACGTCCTCCAACGTTGATACAATCCCCTGCAGATGCCCGAGGAGAAGATTTTTCCACCCAGTAGTGACTTTGTATTGAAGGCTCGCGTCCGGGGAATGGACGAGTATCGCGCCCTGTACGACCGCGCGAAGGACCACCCGGAGGAATTCTGGGGTGAACTGGCCGCGCGCGAGCTCCACTGGTTCCAGAAATGGACCCACGTCTTCGAGTGGGCGCCGCCCGCCGTGAAGTGGTTCGTAGGGGGAAAGCTCAACGTCTCGTACAACTGCCTGGACCGCCATCTGGAGACCCGCGGCGACAAGACCGCCATCCTGTGGGAAGGCGAGCCCGGCGACCAGCGCGCCATCAGCTATCGCGAACTGCACCGCCTGGTCTGCCGCTTCGCCAATGTCCTGAAGGCGCGCGGGCTCACGGCCGGCGACCGCGCCATCATCTACATGCCCATGGTGCCGGAGGCCGCGGTGGCCATGCTGGCCTGCACCCGCATCGGCGTCATTCACTCAGTGGTCTTCGGGGGATTCTCCGCCGAAGCCCTGAAGGCGCGGATTCAGGACCTGGACGCGCACGTGGTGATCACCGCCGACGGCGGCTGGCGGCGCGGCCGCGAGGTCCGGCTGAAGGGCGCGGTGGACGAGGCGCTGCTGGAGTGCCCCGCCGTGCGCCACGTCATCGTGCTGAAGCGCTCCGGCTCGGACATCCCCATGAAGGAAGGCCGGGACCTGTGGTGGCACGAACTCGACCAAGACGTCGCCGACGACTGCCCCGCGGTGGAGCTGGCCGCCGAGCACCCGCTCTACGTTCTCTACACCTCCGGCACCACCGGCAAACCCAAGGGCATTCTGCACACCACCGCCGGCTACCTGCTGCAGGTGACCATGACCACCAAGTGGGTTTTCGACCTGCGCGAGGACGACATCTACTGGTGCTCGGCCGACATCG
>CAYVPZ010000211.1:0-7592 GCA_964453955.1 uncultured Solibacteraceae bacterium
TGGTGGCCTACTCGGTGAGCCGCCGCACGCGCGAGATCGGCATTCGCATGGCCATTGGCGCGGACCGGCTGAAGGTGATGCGGATGGTGCTGAAACAGGGGCTGCAACTGGGTGGGGCGGGGGTGGCCGCCGGCCTGGTGCTGAGCGTCGTCGCCTGCAACATTCTGACTTCTCGGATGTGGGTGGCCACCTTCGACGTGAACCCGCTGCTGTACGCGGCCATCGCGCTGCCGTTGCTCGGCATTACGCTGCTGGCCACCTGGGCGCCGGCGCGCCGTGCCTCGCGGGTGGATCCGATGCGGGCGCTGCGCGACGAGTAATTTGGGGCCAGCCCTCGATCGTGAGGCGGAGGTGCGGGGAGGAGTACAAGAAGAGAATGCCTATTGTGCCATACGTCAACCGCGTAGAACCGAGCGAAGACGCCTTGATTTGGCGCTTCATGGATCTTCGCAAGTTCCGCGACTTAATGGCGAGCGAGGAACTCTACTTCCGACGGGCGGACTTGTTCGCTGATAAGAGTGAAGGTTTGCCCCCTGAGAAGTACGCAAGGAAGGTCCTTGGTTTGGACCCGTATGACGTCAACGACCGTGTGAGACTCAATGATCACCTTGGTTCTCTTGCCCAGAATCGGGAGTCCTACCACATCATTTGCTGGCACCTTTACCGCCAGGAAACGCTCGATATGTGGGAGCAATACGGTCATGACGGAGTGGCCGTTTGCTCACGGTTTGGACTGTTGAAGTCAGCCCTTGACGGACTGCTAGATGAGGCTCGGGCCGGTTTAGTCCGATATGGCACGGACCATCTGGCAAATACTTTCAACACTTTAGAATTCATCACTACCAAGCAAATTCAATATTCCCAAGACCGTGAGGTTCGGGCGTGGTTAACTGTCCTCGACCCATTGGCGGGTGGTAATCGGCATATTGACCTGAATAACTTTCCCCACCCCGTGCCGCTTGACCTCAATCCTCGCCATTCATGGGTGCCGGAGTGTAAGCGAAGGCGGATTGACCTGCGGCTCCTGATTAACGACGTCTTCATATCACCGTGGGCTGAGGAGGATGCTGTTGGAGAGATAAAACGCTGGGTGAAGTTGAAAGGTTTTCCCGACTCTGCAAAGCACTCCGAGCTAACGTCTGACAACACGCCCACCCTGGAGGAGTTCAGGGACAAGCGACATTTGGCTAGCACACGCACACCTGAGCTCGAAGTCAACCAAAAGAGTGCAGCGACCAAAGAGGAACAGGACCGGTTCTTCGAGGTGCTCGCCGGGCTGACTCCCTCCCGAGTGCGGTTTTTGTATCGTCACCGTTGGGAGGCGTGTCGCTTGAACCGGCAGCCTTCCCCAAGTGACCGATGTCCAATACTTGGAGACGACCCTGCGCGTGCTTGATGCTTTGGAGGCGTCAGCGGCAGGAAACTTACGTGGATAGACGCACCGCGACCGATTCGCAGTGGAAAGCCGCCAGAAACTGATATCCGGTCTGTTCCAACTCCGCCCGCCGTCTGCCTTCCGGCAACCTGGAAATGCCGAAAAGTATTTCGCCTCGCACGATGGTGCAGGTCACGACACGATCCTCCAGGTCCAACCCAGCCATCCAGTTCTCGACTCGCGGGTCCGCCCTCATCAGGTCACTGATAGCGTTTGTGTCGAGTAGAGTCACTCCGTCGGCCACCTGTCGAACACGCCCTCGGCGCGCACAGGCAGGCGTGCGGCTGCAATCGCGGCATCCTGGTCATCGACGGCTGCACGGCTTGGATGAGGCAGCGCTTGAATGGTTCGCAGCACGGCTCCGGGCGATGTCGGCCTGTCCAGGAGAGATCGCAAACGCTCAACAGCCAGCTGCTCCACGCTTTTTTTCTGCGCCGCAGCAATCCCCTGCAAACCGCGTGCAAGATCGTCGGGAATCTAGATCGCCATCGTTACCATTGTCGCAATGCGCCGCCGCCCCTGCATCGCGGCGTCCGAGCGGGACAGTCAAGTGGATGGAACATGGACGGTCGAAGATGCGAAAAGCACGTAGATGATTCCGGTTCACGGCGTATTTCGGATGACGAGAATCGCTCGCGAGGATTGTTCCAGCTCCGCGATCCAAATGGCATGCCGGCGCAGAAGGTCTTCCACCCGGGAAGTCCCGTAATTGCAGTTCTCAAGGCGGACCACCTTTGGCGGCGCACCGCGGGAACTGGCGAGGTCGAGAAAATCCGAATCGGCCGTAACTATGGTGAATCCGTGCGCCGCTGCATACTCCCAAATAGTCTCGTCCGACGTGAACCGGGCGAGTCCCGTGTCGAAGACGTGCGCCGAATCGGGAAAGAGATCCGCAAGACGGCCGACGAGCCTGGGCGAGAGATTCGCGTCAAACAGAAGTTTCAATGCGAGGCGCGCTCGCGCCCGGCCTGTGACGCGTAGGCGTAGACAGCGGGGAAATCGGCCTTCTCCAGGTACGGATAGTCGCGGATCACCTCATCCTCGGTCATGCCGGACGCGAGCATATCCAGCACGTCCCATACGGTTACCCGGAACCCACGGATGCAAGGCTGCCCCGAGCGTTGACCCGGTACGATGGTGATCCGGGAATGATCGGCTCTGTCGGCGGTGGCCATGGGCCCATTATCCCCCATTCTCAATCGCCGAATCCCCCGGCCATCGGCGTTCACCACAACCCACCCTCGTCAAACCATAACATTACACAACCAGTTCCGCACATCGCGGCCCGGATATCCCATCCCGCCGTGCTACCGTCAATGCGTCATGTTCACCTCTGTGCTGCGGAAACCCAATTCTGTTCACCGCCATGACAAAACGATCCCAAATTTCGGGCCCGCCGCCCGGCACGTGCGCGCCACCGAAGTCCGGATTCCCAGCACCGGACAGCCGCCCGCCATTACGAATCGGTTACAGTCTTGATTCCCCTGAAAATGCAGTTATTCTATCATTGGTATAATAATTGCACTCAGCGGCGGAGAGTCCCCCATGTTGACATCCGTCAGGCACGCCGTCCGGGTACTGCGCAAGGACCCCGGCTTCACCGCCGTGGCCATCTGTTCCATGGCCATCGGCATCGGCGCGACATCGGCCATGTTCAGCTTCGCCGATGCGATGCTGCTGCGGCCGCTGCCGGTGGCCGAACCCGATCGCGTAATCGCCATCAACACCGCAAAGTCGGCGCCGTTCGGCCTCAACACCTTCGTCTCCTACCCGGATTATGTCGATCTGCGGGATCACACCCGCACTTTCGACGGCCTGGCGGCCGCTTCCTACACGAGGTTCGGTTTCAGTCCCGACACCCGCACGTTGCCGCGCATGAAGTGGGGCTATTTTGTCTCGGGCAACTTCTTCCGCGTGCTGGGCGTCGAACCGGCGCTGGGCCGCGCCTTCCGTCCCGACGAGGATCGGGTGGAAGGCCGCGACGCCGTGACGGTGCTCGGCCATGATTTCTGGGTGAGCCAGTTTAACGCCAGCCCGTCCATTCTCGGCGCCACCATCCGGCTGAACGGCGTCCCGTTCACGGTGATCGGCGTGGCCCCCGAGCATTTCACCGGAATCGACCTCGTCATGCGGCCCACGCTCTTCGTGCCGCTAGCCATGGCGCCGCGCGTGGGACTGAATAACGTCCTTCACGACCGCGAGGCCGGTCTGTTATATGTCAAAGGCCGTCTCAAACCTGGCGTCGGCGTGGAACAGGCGCGCGCCGATATCGCGGCCCTCGCCACCGGGTTGCAGAAGCTGCACAAGCAGGCCAGCGACGACCGGCTCCTCAAGGTGGAGACCGAGCTGCAACTTCGCCTCGAACAGGGCCAGACGGTAGTCGCCATGACCATCATGCTGGTGGTGCTGGGGCTCTGCGTTCTGCTGGTGGCGTGCGCCAACGTCGCCGGTCTGCTGCTGAGCCGGGCGCGCGCCCGATCGCGCGAGATTGCCGTCCGCCTGGCTCTCGGGGCCGCTCGTGGCGCCCTGATCCGCCAGCTTCTTCTGGAGAATCTCCTGGTGGCGGTGGCCGGAGGACTGGGGGGCGTGGTGGTGGCGGACGCCTTCGCGGAATTCTGGCGCAGGGTCCCGATTCCCACCGACGTGCCCGTGGTTTTTGACATCGGCGTGGACCACCGGGTATTGTCTTTCACCATGGCGGTTTCCGTGCTGAGCACCCTGCTGTTCGGCCTGGCGCCCGCGTTTCGGGTGACTCGCCCGGACCTGGTTCCGGCGCTGAAGGCCGCCGATGCCGACAGCGGCGGCAAGCGGCGGATGTGGGGCCGCAACATGATCGTGGCCGGCCAGGTGGCGCTCTCGCTGGTGCTGCTGGCGGTGGCGGCGTCTCTTGTGCAGGGCTTCCGCGGGGAACTGAACGGCGGTCCCGGCTTCCGTACCGATCATCTGTTCCTCGCCACCTTCGACACACAATTGGTTCACTACTCCGCGGACCAGACGCAACGGTTCTACGACGATCTGCTGCGGAGAACGCGCTCCGCGCCGGACGTGCGATCGGCTACTCTGGTCTCCCAGGTGCCCATGGCCGGAATCGACAATGTCGAACTCGTTGTGGATGGCGCGCCGTTGCCCCGAGGCGAAAAAACGCGCCCCGGCCTCGGCACTTATGTTAGCGACGGCTACTTCCGTACGCTGGGCACTCCCGTCGAGCGGGGGCGCGGCTTCCTCGAATCGGATCGCGAGAACACGCCGCTGGTGGCCGTGGTCAATGACCATATGGCCAGGCACTACTGGCCCAACGGCGACGCGCTGGGCAGGCGGTTCCACCTGGGGACCGCCACCGGGCCTCTGATCGAAATCGTGGGTATCGCCAGAAAGGCCAAGTACGCCTGGATCGCCGAGCCGCCCATGGACTTCGTCTATCTGCCGTTCCGGCAGCACCCGCGTTCGCAGATGTCGCTGGTGGTGGAATCGAACGCCCCCGATGCCGCAACGCTCGGGCCGGTGCTTCGCGAAGTAGTGCGCAGCCTCGATCCGGACATGCCCGTGTTCGACGTTCGCACCATGCACGAGTTTTTCACGCTTCGCGCGGTGAGGACGTCGAACATCATCATTCAGGTGGTGGCGGGCATGGGTCTGATGGGCCTGCTGCTGGCGGTGGTGGGGCTGTACGGTCTGGTGGCTTATTCGGTGAGCCGCCGCACGCGCGAGATCGGCATCCGCATGGCCATCGGCGCGGGCCGGCGCAAGGTGGTGTGGATGGTGCTCCGGCAGGGGCTGGAACTCGGCGTGGCCGGGGTGGCCGCGGGTCTGCTGGTGAGTTTCTTCGCCTGCCGCCTGGTCACGTCCTCGCTCTCGTTCGTCACGTTTGAACGTGTCGATCCGTTGATCTTTGCCGCTCTTCCGCTCCTGCTTCTCGTGGTCACGGTGCTGGCCACGTGGGCGCCGGCGCGGCGGGCCTCGCTCATCGATCCCATGCGGGCTCTGCGGGAGGAGTGATTCCCATGCCGACGTCCATCAAACACGCCTTTCGGGTACTGCGCAAGGACCCCGGCTTCACCGCCGTGGCCATCTGCTCCATGGCCATCGGCATCGGCGCGACAGCGGCCATGTTCAGCTTTGCCGATGCGCTGTTGCTGCGTCCGCTGCCGGTGGCCGCACCGGACCGCGTCGTCGCCATCAACACCGCAAAGTCGGCGCCGTTCAGCCTCAACACCTTCATTTCCTACCCGGATTATGCCGATCTGCGGGATCACACCCGCACTTTCGACGGCCTGGTGGCCGCTTCCTACGCGAAGTTCGGTTTCAGCCCCGACAAGCGCATTTTGCCGCGCATGAAATTCGGCTATTTTGTTTCCGGCAACTTCTTCCGCGTGCTGGGAGTCCAACCGGCGCTCGGCCGCGCCTTCCGTCCCGACGAGGATCAGGCCGAAGGGCGCGACGCCGTGGTGGTGCTCGGCCACGATTTCTGGGTGAGCCAGTATAACGCCAGCCCGTCGGTACTCGGCTCCGCCATTCGGCTGAACGGGGTTGACTTCACGGTGATCGGCGTGGCGCCCGAACGTTTCTTCGGCATCGACCTGGTCATGCGGCCCGCGCTGTTCGTTCCGCTGGCCATGGCGCCGCGCATGGGATTGAAGGATGTCCTGCACGACCGCGAGGCCGGCATGCTGTTCGTCAAAGCCCGTCTGAAGCCGGGCGTGGGCATCGAGCAGGCGCGGGCCGATGTCGCGGCGCTCGCCGCCGGGTTGCAGAAGCTGCACAAGCACGCCAGCGACGATCGGCTTCTCAAAGCAGAGACCGAGCTGCAACTGCGCTTCGAACAGGGCCAGGCGGTGGTGGGCACAACCATCATGCTGGCAGTGCTGGGGCTCTGCGTTCTGCTGGTGGCCTGCGCCAACGTCGCCAGTCTCCTCCTGAGCCGGGCGCGCGCCCGATCGCGCGAGATTGCCGTCCGCCTGGCCATTGGCGCCAGTCGCGGCTCGCTGATCCGCCAGCTTCTGCTGGAGAATCTGCTGGTGGCGGTGGCCGGTGGACTGGGGGGCATTTTGGTGGCGGATGGCTTCGCGGAATTCTGGCGGCGTGTGCCCATTCCCATCGACTCACCCATCGTTTTTAATATCGGTGTGGATCACCGTGTGCTGTTTTTCACGCTGGCGGTTTCCGTGCTGAGCGTCCTGCTGTTCGGTCTGGCGCCCGCCTTTCGGGTGACTCGCCCGGACCTGGTTCCGGCCCTGAAAGCGGCCGACGCCGACAGCGGCAAAAGGCGGCTGTGGGGGCGCAACACAATTGTGGCCGGCCAGGTGGCGCTCTCGCTGGTTCTGCTGGCGGTTTCGGCCTCCCTCGTACAGGGCTTCCGCGGTGAATTGGCGCAGGGGCCCGGCTTCCGTGTGGACCGTGTGTTTCTCACCAGCTTCGACACACAACTGGCTCACTACTCCGCGGACCAGACGCGGCGGTTCTACGACGATCTGCTGCACAGAACGCGTACCGCGCCGGGCGTGCGCTCGGCAGCCCTTGTCTCCACGGTGCCCATGGCCGGAATCGACAATGTCGAACTGGTGGTGGATGGCGCGCCCCCGCCCCACGGCGAAACGCGCCCCGGCCTCGGCGCCTACGTCAGCGACGGCTACTTCCGCACCATGGACACTCCCATCCAGAAAGGGCGCGGCTTCCTCGAATCGGACCGCGAGGACACCCCACTGGTAGCCGTGGTGAATGAGCACATGGCGACGCACTACTGGCCCAACCGGGATGCTCTGGGCCAGCGTTTCCATCTGGGCGCCGCCACCGGCCCGCTCATCGAGATCGTGGGTATCGCCCGAAAGGCCAAGTACGCTTGGATCGCCGAGCCGCCCATGGACTTCGTCTATCTGCCGTTCCGGCAGCACCCGCGTTCTCAAATGTCGCTGGTGGTGGAGTCGAACGCCCCCGATGCCGCATCGCTCGGGCCGGTGCTCCGCGGCGTGGTGCACAGCCTCGATCCGGACATGCCCGTGTTCGACGTTCGCACCATGCGCGAGTTCTTCACTCTGCGCGCGGTGAGGAGTTCGAACATCATCATTCAGGTGGTAGGCGGCATGGGTCTGCTGGGCCTGCTGCTGGCCGTGGTGGGTCTCTACGGTCTGGTGGCTTATTCGGTGAGCCGGCGCACGCGCGA
>CAYVPZ010000212.1:0-7581 GCA_964453955.1 uncultured Solibacteraceae bacterium
GAGAATGCCGTCGAAGCCCAGCTCCATCGCGACCACCGCGTCGGAGGCGGTGCCCACGCCCGCGTCGACAATCAGCGGCACGTCGGTGATCATCTCGCGCAGAATGCGCAGATTGGTCATGTTTTGAATGCCGAGGCCCGACCCGATCGGCGCAGCCAGTGGCATTACCGCCGCCGCCCCGACATCGATTAGTTTGCGCGCATTCACCAGATCGTCGTTGGTGTAGGGCAGCACAACGAAGCCCTCTTTCGCCAGCACGCGCGTGGCTTCCAGCAGCCCGGCATTATCGGGGAACAGCGTCTTCTCGTCGCCGATCACCTCCAGCTTCACCCAGTTCGAGAGCCCGGCCTCGCGCCCCAGCCGCGCGGTGCGGATGGCGTCGTCGGCGGTATAGCAGGCCGCGGTGTTGGGCAGGATGAACAGCTTCGCGCGGTCGATGTAGTCGAGCAGCGATTCCTTGGTGCGGTCGTTCAGGTTCACCCGGCGCACCGCCACCGTCACCACTTCGGCGCCCGACGCTTCATGGCACCGCGCCATCTCCGGAAAGCTGCGGTACTTTCCCGTTCCCACGAACAGGCGCGAACGGAACTCGCGGTCGGCGATGCGCAGCACGTCAGGCATATTGCCCATTGTAGCTTCAGCGAAACGCGATCTCGACGTTCAGAACGTTTTCGCCATCGCCGGGGCGGAGCGACGTGGAGATCCTGGCTTTGGGTCCGTGAAGTTCCTTGAGCAGCGCGTGCAGATACTCGGCGGGATACTCGCCGTCCAGCGGCTGGCCCGCGCGCAGTGTCCACATCCGTTCGGCCTTGCCTTGCAGGTCGTCGGGCAGTCCCGTCAACTCGAGCCGGCCGAAGCGATACAGGGGGCCGGGCGTGACATGCACCACCACATCCACGGTGCCCTCCCGGCTGTTGAGGGTCCGCTCCACGCGCGACTTTTCGTACACGTGGCCCTGGCGCTTCAGCACACGGTCCATGTTGGCGACGCTTTCGAGGAACGCCTTCCAGTTCGCGCGCTCGCCGATGTGGAACCCCGCGGCCTGCCGCAGTTCTGCCTCGGGAAGGCCAGGGCCATCGAGCGCGACTTTGCCCAGGGTGTAGGCGCGGCCGTCCACCACGTGCGTGGTCACCGTCACGCGGCCGGAATCGTCCTCCTGCAGCTTGAAGTGATCGAACACGACGCCGAGAAAGCCGTGCTCCTCGTAAAGTGGACGCACATTGAGATCAAGCAACTGCCGGAAGCGCGATGCGGTGTATCCGCTGCCCGCGGCAATGGGCTCGAGGACAGCTTCCAGATCGGCGGGCTTCAGTGCGTAGGTGTCGGTGAAGCGTACCGCGGCGATCGGCGCCAGGTTTTCCGGCTCAAACACGAGGGTGGCGCGCCGGCTCCCGATCTCGCCGCCATTCAGCCGCGCGGTCACTTTCTGCGGTTGCCCGTGCTGCGCGGCATACGCCTCGATGGCCTGAATGTAGCGGCCCTGCGCGATGTCGTTCGAGGGAACCTGCCGGGCCAGCAACGGATCGGCGGTGTGCAATGCGTCCCACACCGCGTCCTCGTCGATGCCGGGAAGGTCGATGCGCGCGGGCACGCTGTCCTTGTCTTCCACCAGTTCAAACCGGACCGCGTAGCCCTTCCGGTCCGCGGCCGGCTCGTAGCGGAACTGCACCGAGCGGAAAAACCCGGTGCCCTGGAGACGCTGCGCCGCGTCCCGCAGCGCGGTTTCGCCGAACGGCATACCCGGGTGCAACGCGGTTACGCCCAGCAGCGCATCCCGCGGATAATCGGAACCACCGAACTCGATTGTCTCGATGGGATATCCCGATTGCGCGCAAATTCGACCGACAATTGCCGCAACGATAATGAAATATCTGCTCCGGCGCATGGAAACAACAGTGTACTATCGGCGGGTACGGACACGCGGCGGCAGCCGCGTTACTCCACGCCAGCTAACATCTTGATGGTATATAGGTACCGCCAAGCTGGTATACTGGTATCCATATGGCCATGAACATCAAAAACCCGGAGGCGCAACGTCTGGCACAACAACTGGCGAAGCTGACCGGAGAGAGCCTCACGGCAGCCATCTCCGAGGCCCTCAGAGAACGACTCGACCGGTTACGCCACGAGCGAAAGACGGGTCTGGCCGACCGCTTACTCGCCATAGGGCGGGACTGTGCGCCACGTCTTAAAGAGCCATTTCGCTCTGCCGAGCACGGCGACCTGCTGTACGACGAAAACGGCCTGCCCCGATGATCGTCGACACCTCCGCGCTGCTTGCCATACTCCGCGACGAGCCGGAGGCAGCGACATGCGCGCGGGCGATCGAGAGTGTGTCGATCAGGCGTATCTCGGCGGCAAACTTCCTGGAAGCTGCCATCGTCATTGACGGCAGCCGCGACCCGATCGTAAGCCGCCGCTTTGACGACCTGCTCCGGGAGGCCCGGCTTCTCATCGAGCCGGTGACGGAATCGCAGGCACGGACTGCGCGCGAAGCCTATCGCGATTTCGGGAAGGGCAGCGGACACCCCGCAAGGCTCAATTTCGGCGATTGCTTCGCCTATGCGCTGGCGAAGGCCATGGGAGAGCCACTCCTGTTCAAAGGGAACGACTTCATCCACACCGATGTCACTGCCGCCGCTTTGCCCTGCTGAAAAAATCGGGCCGCACAGGTGAGGTGAGCGTGCGGCCCGAATTCAGGTGAGTGCGAATGAAAGGTACCCTACGCGTGTACCGAATACGAGCTTAACACGCGCATGTAGTTGGTGCGCTCGTACGCCCCCGGGTCTTCCACCGACGCCTGGCTCATGCTGCCCTGCATCTGGCGAATGGACACGTACTCGTGCTCCTCCATCCAGTTCAGCAGGTCCGCCAGCACGTAGGCGATGTGCCCGATGCCGCGCTTCAGCAGCGCCGAGGTCATCATGGCCACCCGCGCGCCGGCCATCATCGCCTTGAGCACATCCTCGGCCGTGTGCACGCCGCCGGTGATGGCGAGCGACGCTTTCACGTGATCGTACAGAATGGCCACCCAGTGCAGCCGCAGCAGCAGCTCGTTGGAGTTGCTGAGAATCAGGTTGGGAATGATGTCCAGCAGGCGCAGGTCGAAATCCGGCTGATAGAACCGGTTGAACACCACCAGGCCGTCGGCGCCCGCGGCATCCAGCTTGCGCGCCATGTCCACCATGGCGCTGAAATAAGGGCTCAGCTTCACCGCCACGGGAATGCGGATGGACGCCTTCACCCGCGAGACCAGCTCCGTGTAGCGCTTCTCCACATCGGCGCCGGTGAGCGCGGGATCGGTGGGCAGCAGGTAGATGTTCAGCTCCAGCGCGTCCGCCCCGGCCTCTTCCATGTACTTCGCGTAGCGCGTCCAGCCGCCCAGCGTGGTGCCGTTGAGGCTGGCGACTATCGGCGTGCGCACCGCGGCTTTGGCCTTGCGGATGTGCTCCAGATACGCTTCCGGACCCAGATTGTACGTGGGCAGCTCGGGGAAGAACGACGGCGATTCCGCGTACCCGCCCGCTTCGCTGTTCATGGCGTCGTCGAGGGCGCGCGATTCGATTTCGATCTGCTCCTCGAACAGCGAGTGCAGCACAATGGCCCCGGCGCCCGCGTCCTCCATGCGCCGGATGTTGTCCAGCTCCTGGCACAGCGGCGAGGGCGAAACCACAACCGGGTTCTCCAGACGGAGCCCCAGATAGTTGGTGGAGAGGTCGATCATTTCGCCTCCTTCAGCGCTTCCACTTTCGCGTCGGCGGCGGCTTTCACCGCGGCAGCCGCGCCGGTGGGCGCGCCCGCGGCAAGCTGCTCGTAGCCTTTCCAGCGCACCCGGACGTCCTGCTCGGCCTCCTTCAACAACTGTTTGGCCACCTCCGGGTTGCTGTGCACCAGCATGTTGTAGCGCGTCTCTTTATAAATGTACTGGTCGAGCGCGAGCGTGGCCGGCCGCGAATCGAGCTGGAAGGGATTCTTCCCTTCCTCCACCCGCCGCGGGTCGTAGCGAAACAACGGCCAGTAGCCGGAGAGCACCGCGTTCTTCTGCTGCTCCATGCCGTGGACCAGATCGTACCCGTGCGCGATGCAGTGCGCGTAGGCGAGGATGAGCGACGGCCCGTGCCACGATTCCGCTTCCATGAAAGCCTTCACCGTCTGCTGGTCGTTTCCGCCCATGGCCACGCGGGCCACGTACACCGACCCGTAATTGACCGCCATCATGGCGAGGTCTTTTTTCCCGGACCGCTTGCCGCCCGCGGCGAACTTGGCCACCGCGCCGCGCGGCGTCGATTTGGACGCCTGTCCGCCGGTGTTCGAGTAAACTTCGGTGTCCAGCACCAGGATATTCACGTTCTGCGCGGACGCCAACACGTGATCCAGTCCGCCGTAGCCGATATCGTACGCCCAGCCGTCGCCGCCCAGGATCCAGACGCTCTTCTTCACCAGGGCGTCGGCCAGAGCCAGCAGATCGCGGGTCTCCCGCGAATCGGCCGTACGCAGGATCTGGCGCAGCGCGGCCACACGCTCCCGCTGTTCGTTGATCCCCTTCTCGGTGGCCTGGTCCGCGCCCAGAATCTCTTCCGCCAGGTTGCCGCCTATCTGACCGGACAGCCGGGTCACCAGCTCGCGCGCATACTCGGCCTGCTTGTCCGCGGCCAGGCGGATGCCCAGCCCGAACTCGGCGTTGTCCTCAAAAAGAGAATTCGACCATGCCGGCCCGCGGCCCGCGCCGTTCACCGTGTAAGGAGTGGTGGGCAGGTTGCCGCCGTAGATGGAGGAGCAGCCGGTGGCGTTGGCGATCACCATGCGGTCTCCAAAAAGCCGCGTCATCAGGCTGATATACGGCGTCTCGCCGCAGCCCGAACACGCGCCCGAAAACTCGAACAGCGGCTGCAGAAGCTGGATGTCCTTCACCAGCCCCGGATTCACCGCCTGGCGATTGGGATCGGGAATGCTCTGGAAGTACTCCCAATTCACCCGCTCCGGCTCCCGCAGCGGCTCCTGCGGCATCATGTTGATGGCTTTGTGCCGCGCTTCGCTCTTGCTCTTCACCGGGCACACCTGCACGCACAGCTCGCAGCCGGTGCAGTCTTCGGGGGCCACCTGCAGGGAAAAACGCAGATTGGTGAACTCGCGCCAGCGCGCCGCGGTAGCCTTGAACGTGGCCGGCGGCGGGCCGTTGAACGACGGGTCGTAAACTTTCGAGCGGATCACCGAATGCGGGCACACCACCACGCACTTGCCGCACTGGATGCAAAGGTCCTCGTCCCACACCGGAATTTGCAGGGCGATGTTGCGCTTCTCCCATTGCGCGGTGCCGGTGGGCCAGGTGCCGTCGATGGGCAGCGCGCTCACCGGGAGCTGATCTCCCAGCCCGGCGATCATGGCCGCCGAAACGCGCTGCACGAACTCGGGCGCGGCCGCGGGAACGGCCGGACGAATGGTGGTGGCGCTGGTCACCGCCTCCGGCACCTTCACCTCGTGCAGGTTCTCGAGAGAGGCGTCCACGGCGGCGTAGTTTCTCAGCACCACGTCCTCGCCGCGCTTGCCGTACGTTTTCTTGATGGCGTATTTGATCGCTTCCACGGCGGCCTCGCGCGGCAGCACGCCGCTGATGCCGAAGAAGCAGGCCTGCATCACCGTGTTGATGCGCCCGCCCATGCCGCTCTCTTTGGCCACCTTCACCGCGTCGATAACGAAGAAGCGCAGCTTCTTTTCGATAATGTGCCGTTGCGTCGAATCCGGCAGCTTGTCCCACACTTCGTCCGCGCCCCACGGGCTGTTCAGCAGGAACGTTGCGCCCGGCTCGGCCGCGGCCAGCATGTCGAACCGTTCCACGAAACCGAACTGGTGGCAGCCGATGAAGTTCGCGCGGGTGATCAGATACGACGAGCGGATGGGCCGCGGCCCGAAGCGCAGGTGCGACACCGTCACCGAGCCGGACTTCTTCGAGTCGTAGACGAAATAGCCCTGCGCGTAGTTGTCGGTGTCCTCGCCGATAATCTTGATGGAATTCTTGTTCGCGCCCACCGTGCCGTCGGACCCCAGTCCGTAGAACAGGCAACGGACCACGTCGGCCGGCTCGGTGGAAAACGACGCGTCGTAGTCGAGACTGGTGTGCGTGACGTCGTCGTGAATGCCGATGGTGAAGTGGTTCTTCGGCCGGTCCTTCCTCAACTCGTCGTAGACGGCCTTGATCATCGCCGGCGTGAACTCTTTCGACGACAAACCGTAGCGCCCGCCGATCACCCGCGGGAAGGTGGCGAAGGGGGTGGCCCCGTTGACGAACGCTTCGCTGAGGGCGGTGACCACGTCCAGATACATCGGCTCGCCCACGCCACCGGGCTCCTTGCAACGGTCCAGCACGGCAATGGACTTCACCGTTTTCGGCAGCGCCTGGATGAAGCGATCCACCGGGAAGGGCCGGTACAGGTGAACTTTCAGCAGGCCTATCTTCTCGCCGGCCGGCATGTGCTCCACCAGCTCTTCGGCCGCCTCCGCGCCCGAGCCCATGATCACAATCACCCGCTCGGCATCGGGCGCGCCCACGTAATCGAACAGATGATACTGGCGGCCCACGATGGCGGCGAACTTGTCCATGGCCCGCTCGACAATCTCCGGCAGGGCCAGGTAGAACGGGTTCACGGTCTCGCGCGCCTGGAAGTAGACGTCCGGGTTCTGGGCGGTGCCGCGCAGCACCGGATGATCGGGCGAGAGCCCGCGGGCGCGATGCGCGCGCACCAGATCCTCGTCGATCATGGCGCGGAGATCGTCGTCGGTGAGTGTCTCCACCCGCGATACTTCGTGCGAGGTGCGGAAGCCGTCGAAGAAATGCAGGAAGGGGACGCGGCTTTCTAGCGCGGCCGCCTGGGCGATCAGCGCAAAGTCGCTCACTTCCTGGACGGAGTTGGAAGCCAGCAGCGCGAAGCCGGTCTGCCGCACCGCCATCACGTCGCTGTGGTCGCCGAAGATGGAGAGCGCCTGCGCGGCCAGCGAACGGGCGGCCACGTGCAGCACCATGCTGGTCAGCTCGCCGGCGATCTTATACATGTTCGGGATCATCAGCAGCAGGCCCTGCGACGAGGTGAAGGTGGTGGCCAGGGATCCGGCCTGCAGCGCGCCGTGCAAAGCGCCGGCCGCGCCGCCCTCGCTCTGCATCTCCACCACTTTCGGGATGGTGCCCCAGATATTCGGTTTCGCTTCGGCCGACCACTGGTCGGACCATTCGCCCATGGGTGATGAAGGGGTGATGGGATAAATCGCAATCACTTCATTGAGCCGGTAGGCCACCGAGGCAGCCGCCTCGTTTCCATCAATGGTGACGCGTGGTCTGGACATTAGGGTGGTCCTCCTCGGACGAGAGGGTCGGATGAATCGGAAGCCTCATTCTACTGCCGAGCACGGAGGGTGCCAAACAATTGCGACCGAAACAATCCAGTAACACAGACTAAAGTCTGTGCCACCCCCTCACAGGAGCATGGTGGCACAGGCTTTAGCCTGTGGAGGCTTTCGCAGCCCGCCGCCGTTACTGCGTCACATCACTGCCGGTGTGGGGCAAACGGCCCGAAACGGGCTTTCGAGCCC
>CAYVPZ010000213.1:0-7578 GCA_964453955.1 uncultured Solibacteraceae bacterium
TACACTCACCGCCGACAAGATTTTCATCAACGTCGGTGAGCGCGCCGTCGTGCCCGAGATGCCAGGGCTGGACGGCATCCCGTACTTCACCAACAGCTCCCTGCTGCAGGCCGATTTTCTCCCTCGCAGCCTGATCGTCGTGGGCGGGAGCTATATCGGCCTCGAATTCGCGCAAATGTATCGCCGGTTTGGAAGCGAAGTGACCATCCTCGAAATGGCGCCGCGCCTGATTCACCGGGAAGACGAGGACATTTCCTCGGCCATCCAGGACATTGTGGAGAAAGAAGGAATTACCGTTCAACTGGGCGCGAAATGCATCGGCTTTTCCAAAAATGGCCCGAACATCTCCGCGAGCGTGGATTGCGACCGCCCCATTCCCGAGGTCACCGGTTCGCACGTGCTGCTGGCCGTGGGCCGCCGCCCGAACACCGCCGACCTCGGGCTGGAGAAAGCCGGCGTCGCCATGGACCCCCGCGGCTACATTGTTGTAGACGACCAGTTACGCACCAGCGTGCCCGGCATCTGGGCGCTGGGCGACTGCAACGGCAAGGGCGGCTTCACCCACACCTCCTATAACGATTTCGAAATCGCGGCGGCGAATCTCCTCGACAACGACCCGCGCCGCGTGAGCGACCGCATCACCGCCTGGGCCCTGTTCATCGACCCGCCCCTCGGCCGTGCGGGCATGACCGAAGCGGAAGTCCGCAAAACGGGCCGCGCCGCGCTCATCGGCAGGCGCCCCATGACCAAAGTCGGCCGCGCCGTCGAGAAGGGCGAGAGCCAGGGCTTCATGAAGATTCTGGTGGACGCGCAAACGCGCGAAATTCTTGGCGCGGCCATCCTGGGCGTTGGCGGCGACGAGGCCATTCATTGCATCCTCGACGTCATGTACGCCCACGCCCCCTGGACGGTGATTCAAAGAGCGGTGCACATCCACCCCACTGTCTCCGAACTCATCCCCACCATGCTCGGCGAAATGCAACCTCTCTAGAACCCCTTGCCGGGCGCTCCTCCCTCGTAGGTCCCGTTTCCGGGTGTCTTGTACATCCAGGTGGGGATGGTGGTGCCCAGGTAGTCGATGAGCGTCGTAGCTGCCAGATACGTGTCCACGCGCCAGTAGTAAGTCTGCTGGTTGTCGGCGGTGAAGTAGATGACGTTCCAGGTGTGCCACATCGTGAAATGCGTGTATGAGGTTACCGACCAGTTGCGCGGCAGATACGGCACCAGATACTTGGCGCGCTCTTCGGACGCCACCACGCAACCGCCCTGCCACCACCAGTTGTTCACGCTGTACACCCAGCCGGATTGTTTCAGGCGAGACTCGACGTTGCCGAGGACGGTCACCACCTGGGATTTCTCGTCGTCGGTGAGCGTGTTGTAATCGAGGCGCATGCCGGTCTTCCACTGCGCCAACAATTTCGCGATTCTGCTGGTGTCCGCTTTAGGCCTGGGATCTGCCATGCACGAAGGATACCCCTCCAGCGGTTCGGTTTCAAGGCTGAAGACGTCGCCATTCTGCTGAAACAGCGAACGCCGGAGGGCGAGTTGTGGATCGTCGAAGGCGATCGCGTGCGCTTCCGGCAAAGGGCTTCGTAGCGCCACGTTACCTGGACGGGTCACCTTGTCTTATGCCAAGACAGACGTTTTGTCCCGGTCAGAGCGAATGCGCCGCACCCGGATTTCCTTTTCCCGCTCTCGCGTCCGCGCGATGTCGTAAGCGGACTGCATCCACATTAGCGTATCCATTCTGACGCCGAAAGCTTTCTCGATGCGCAGCGCCATCGTGCCCGACAAGTCGGCCTTGCCATTCAACAAACTCGAAAGCGCCGGGCGGGAGACATGGAGCGCCGCGGCCGCCGCCGTGACCGACAGGCCGGCGGGTTCAATAATCTCCGTCCGAATGAAATCTCCAGGATGGGGCGGGTTCTTCATGGGCATGGCGTTTCCTCCTCGCTAGTGATTAATCCTCTAAGTCCACCTCGCGGATCTCGCGCTCGGCGGTGTCGATACGAAATGTCAGACGGCCGTTGCGGGTCACACTCAGGCTCCAGGTGCCTTTGCGGTCGCCGGTCAGCGTGTGAGCTTTCCATGTTGCGAGAGTCCGCAATTCGTCCGGGTCTTCCATGTTGTCGAGATAGGCAAACATCTTCCGCAACTTGTCAGCCGTATCGTGCGGCACGCCTTTCTCGCTGTCTGTAGCCTGTAGCTCAACACTGTCCAGATGTAAGAAAAGCTCTCGCCGCTCGCACAATGTCTTCGAGGGCCCTCGATGGGAATACTCATCTCGTTGTTCCTTGCCATATAATCTAAGGCTGTCCATCAACGTTTCGAGGCGGCTTCCTCGATAAGGGCTGCAACCTCCTTCGGCCTGGAGACGTAGACCGAGTGGCTGGCGCCTGCGACCTCGACCTTGTGACTATCAGCTCGCGCGGCATACCAACGTTCGAGGTCGGGGTTGATGGTTCTGTCTTTTGTCGCCACCAGCATCCAGCTGGGTTTGCTTCTCCACGCGGGCGTGGTGATCACCGCCTTGAAATTGTCCGCTGCGTTCAGCACCTGAGATCGCGCCGTGAATGCAGCCTGCTCAGCGGACAGGTCGGCTGCGAAGTACTCGTGAAACTGCTCCGGATCAAGGTAAGTGAAACCGTCTGCCGTCTTCCTGATCGCGTTCGATTTGCTTAGGTCACTGGGGAATCGCTTTCCGTCGTCAGCCTCATTTTCTCCCGCATCTGGCATGTGCGCTGCGATGTGCACCAAACCGGCAACTGATGGATCCGTACCGGCCTCGGTAATTACGGCTCCCCCGTAGCTGTGAGCGACAAGTATGCACCGGCCATTCTGTTGAGCAAGAACGCGCCTGGTAGCGGCGACATCTTCCTGGAAAGACGTCTCCGGCTCTTGAACGATGCTGACGTTGTAGCCATCCTTGACCAGAATGTCGTAGACGCCTTTCCAACCGGAACCATCTACCCAGGCGCCGTGTGTACCAGCACAATGTTCCGAACGCGCTGCTCCTCGTTCTGCGCCGAAAGCGCGCAGCAGGTGAACAGCAATAGCCCGAGGCAGAGGGGCCGAGACGTTTGTCGCACTACTCACATCGGCGTCATCGAATTACTCATTTTGGCTCCTGTTTTTGCGAATTGATTTGCATGGCGGTACGGCTTCTCACGCAGATCGCTGGCGGAACAGATCGGCCAGTGGAAGTTGACCTCCGGAGCGTCTTCAAGACGTTCAAACCCGTATCGATATTGATGATGAAGCCGATCAGAAGTTTCGCAAGTCAAGGTCAGAATCGAAATGTCTCCTTCAAGCTACGGTGCCAGGCTTGCTACGCGATACTCCGCGTTCGCCCCTCGCCCTCAGCCGGTTAGGCCTCAAGTAGCAAGGTACGGCTCGACGTGGTCCGCTCCGTGGCTGCGGCGGGAGATTTCGCCTCCCCACCCCCCAAAAAAATCCCCGGTACCCACCCCACCCCTCGCTGCATCCAAAGTATTAGGACCCCCGAGCCGATATACTGTATGGATGTTCCGCGCGGACGGTCCCGCCCCGAAGCGTGCCGTTCTGAGGATGTGCCCCCATGGTTAAGCGAGTCGCCGCGCTCCTGTGCGCTGCATCGTGGTTCGTCGCCGCCGGAAACCCGGATCCCGCCCCCGCCGCGCCCGTTCGGCCCGGCATCGGCAAACCCCGCATCATGAAGGAATCCGAACTCCGCCCAGGCATGAAAGGCATCGCCTGGACGGTCTTCTCCGGAACCGAGCCGGAAGCCGTCCCCATCGAAATCCTGGGCATCGAGAAGAACCTCTGGGGCCCCCGCCAGGACGTCATCCTCGCGAAAATGGGCGGCCAGGCCATGCGCACCAACGTCGCCGGCGGCATGAGCGGCAGCCCGGTGTACATCGACGGCAAGCTGATCGGCGCGGTCGCCCTGCGGCTCAGCATCTTCTCCCCGGACGCCATCTGCGGCATCACCCCCATCGAGCTCATGCTCGAAGTGAACGACTTCGACGATTCCCGCCCCGCCGAAGCCCGTACCCCCGACAAGCTGAACCAGCAACACGCCGCCGCAACCGTCGGCGCCCTCCCGCAAGCCGCGCTCGCGCAAATGGTGCCCATCGAGACCCCGCTGGCTTTTGCCGGCTTCGGCCCCCAGACGCTTGAACAGTTCGGTCCCATGTTCCAGCAGGCCGGGCTCACCACCGTGGCGGGCGGCGGGGCGTCCAGCACGCTGCGAGACGCCAAACCCGCGGCCGATTGGAAAACATCTCTCAAACCCGGCGACGCGGTTTCAGCCGTGCTCGTCTCCGGCGACATGAGCATTTCCGGCATGTGCACCGTTACCTACAATGACGGCCAGCACGTGCTCGCCTGCGGCCACTCCATCTTCAACCTCGGGCCGGTGGACATGCCCATGGCCAAAAGCGAAGTGGTCACCACGCTGGCCTCCGCCTTCCAGCCGAACAAGGTCGGCAACGCCACCGAAATCGCCGGCGCGCTCCGGCAGGACCGCCATAGCGCCATCATGGGCGAGCTCGGCGCATCCGCTGCAATGGTGCCCGTCGAGCTGAAAGTCCGCTCCTTCGACGAGAACAACACCGTCCGCACTCAGAAGGACCTGAATTTCTCAGTCTTCGTCCAGCAGAAATGGACCCCTTATCTAATGATGGTGACCCTGTTCAACGCCGTCTCCAGCCTCAACGAGTACGCCGACGAGGCCACCTACCGGCTCAGCGGCCAGGTGCAACTGGAAGGCGAGGCGAACGTCAACCTCACAACCATGCTGGCGCCCAGCGAGATGCCCGTTCCCGCGCCCATGCAACTGGCCGGATGGTGGGGCGAGAAGTTCAACCGCCTGTTCCTGAACCCGGTGCAGATGCCCAAACTGCGCAGCGTGAAGGTCACGCTCGACCTGCTGCCGGACCGCCGCATCGCGGAAATCCAGAACGCCTGGGTGCCCAACAGCGAAGTGGAGCCCGGCTCCGAAGTGCCCGTGAAGGTCTTCGTGCAGCCGTATCGCGGCGAACGCATCGAACGGGAGTTCACCGTGAAGATTCCGGAGAACCTCCCCCGCGGCCCGCATACCATTCTGTTCAGCGATGCCGACACCCTGAATCGCATGCAGAGCGGCGCGGCCATGTCGGAAAACATGGACATCCCGCAGACCGTCGCTCTGATCAATCAGGAGCGGCGGAACGACCGCTTGTATGTCTCTCTGCTCGAAGCCGGCCCCACCGTCTTCTACGAGGACAAGACCATGCCCAGCCTGCCCGCGTCGGTGATGAACGTCATGCAGACCGGCCGCACGGCCAGCCGGCGCCTGGTGAGTTCCTCCGAGAACCTGGTGGAGCAGGGCAGCATCCCGTTCGATCTCGTTGTGGAAGGCGCCTACGCTCTGCGCATCCAGGTGAAATAGCCCTCTGATGAAAAATACGTTTGTTGTCCTCTGCGCCGCGGCGACGCTGGCGTCGAACTCCTTTGCGGTCGAAACGAAATACTGGCAGGAGAACGGCCAGGCCGACTTCGAGAAGGGCAGCCTCAAGAGCGTGTCCCTCCGCAGCGACGGCCGCCTGTCGCTGGCGCCCGAAGTCGCCGAGGTCTACGACACCTCCGTCCCCTATTTGTGGGCCATCGCCCGCGATTCCAAAGGCAATACCTATACCGGCGGCGGCAGCTCCGGCGGCGACACCACCAAGGTGTTCGTCATCCCGCCCGGCGGCAAGTCCCGCGTGCTGGCCGCCGTGCCGGGTCTGGAAATTCACTCGATCGCGCTCAACCGCCGCGACGAGGTCTTCGTGGCCACCAATCCCGATGGCCGGGTCTACCGGATCGGCCGCGATGGCAAGCCAGTGGAGTTCTTTAACCCGCGCACCCGCTACATCTGGGCCATGGCCTTCGACAGTCACGGCAATCTTTACGTGGCCACCGGCGACGAGGGCCTGGTGTTTCGCGTCGCCCCGGATGGGAAAAGCGCGAAGTTCTTCGATACTCAGGACACCCACGCCCGCTCGCTGGCGATCGACCGCGATGATAACATCCTCATAGGAACCGACCCCTCCGGGTTGATTCTGCGGGTTTCGCCCTCCGGAATTGGGTTCGTTTTGTACCAGGCGGCCCGAAAGGAGATTACCGCCCTGGCCGTATCTCCCAGCGGGGCCATTTATGCCGCGGGAAATGGTACGAAGACGCCGACAGTACCAGTCGCTCCTCCTTCCGCCCCCGCGCCGGCCCCGCCCGTGGCCGTTGGCCAGGTACCCGTGAAAATGGCTACGCCGTCTGCGCCCACCCTGCCTCTGGGTCCGCCCACCCTCGCCGGGGGCTCGGAAGTGTATCGCATCGACCCCGATGGCGTGCCCCACCGGGTGTGGACCAGCCCGCAGTCGCTTGTGTACACCATCTCCTTTGATCCCAGCGGTTTGCCGCTTCTTGGCACGGGCAACTCCGGGCGCGTGTATCGCCTCGACAACGATGTTCTGAGCACCGTTCTGCTGGAGATGCCGCCCACCCAGATAACGGCATTCGTGCCCGGCCCCGGAGGCGTACTGTACGCCGCAACCGGCAATATTGGAAAGGTTTACCGAATCGGGCCGGGTCTTGCGAAATCCGGCACGTACGAAAGCGATGTGTTCGACGCCGCCCAGTTCTCGCGCTGGGGCCGGTTATCTATCGATGGCACGGCGGCCGTTTCCACGCGCAGCGGCAACATCAATCGCACCCAGAACAATTGGAGCCCGTGGGCTCCGGTGGTGCTCGAACCCGATCCGGGTTGCGCCTCGTGCACTGGCGGCAAGGTGACGTCGCCCGCCGCCCGCTTCGTGCAATACAAGCTGGAGTTCACGGCTTCCGGCAGCCTGTCCGAGGTCGACGTGGCGTATCTGCCCAGGAACGTCGCGCCAGCGATCGAGGAGATCGAGATCGCGCCGGCCAATTACCGCTTCCCGGCGCCTTCCGCCCCTCCGCCGGTCTCACAGTCTCCGTCCACGCTGACGCTTCCCGCTCTGGGGATGCACCGCCAGGTGTCGGTGAACCCGGTGGTGGAACCCGCCAGCACCGCCCAGACCCTGACCTACAGCAAGGGAACGATTGGCGCGCGCTGGGCCGCTATCGACGAAAACGGCGACCCGCTCATCTACCGCGTGGAAATCCGCGGCCTCAATGAACCGAACTGGTTGCTGCTTAAGGACAAAGTGCGCGAGAAGTACCTGGACATCGACAGTACCGCCTTCCCCGACGGCGAGTACGAGCTGCGGGTCACCGCTTCGGACGAGCCGGGCAATCCCGAGGGCGAGGCGCTCACGGCCACGCTGGTCAGCGAGCCGTTTCTGATCGACAATACCCCGCCGGTGATCGGCGGGCTCACTGCCGAAAGGTCGGCACCCGGCATTCACGTCCGCTGGCACGCCCAGGACGCGAAGAGCAATATTACCCGGGCAGAATTCTCGGTCAATGGCGGCGAGTGGAAACTGGTGGCGCCGGTGGGCGGGCTCTCCGATTCGCCCCAGGCCGACTACGATGTGACTATCCCCGGCGGCGCCGGCGCGGTGATCGCCGTCCGGGTGACCGACGATTTCGACAACTATACAG
>CAYVPZ010000214.1:0-7562 GCA_964453955.1 uncultured Solibacteraceae bacterium
ATGATGGATCTGGCCCGCGCGGATCGTGCGCTGTTGTTCCTGATCGACGAGTTGCTGAGCGGCACCAACTCCCACGACCGGCGCATTGGCGCCGAAGCCATCCTGCGGGGGCTGGTCGACCGCGGCGCCATCGGTCTCGCCACCACCCACGACCTCGCCCTTACGGCAATTTCCGAGGCCCTCTCCCCACTGGTGAAGAACGTCCATTTCGCCGATGTATTGTCTGAAGGCAGCCTGGTTTTCGATTACCGGCTGCACGACGGCGTCGTTCGCCGCAGCAATGCCCTGGAGCTGATGCGCTCGGTCGGGCTGGAAGTATAGGCGGGGTAAGGTCGGTGCTTCGCCCTGGATTTAATCCGGCGAGCACCGATGGAAGGGCCATTTCGCGCCTGGCACGGTATCGGGAGCCCCCACGGCCTGGTACACTCAGGCAACTGGTTAATTCGCACATGAAGTGCGCGTATTGTGAAAACCCGATCGGCGCGTGGCGGGTCCTGACCGGCAAGCGGTTCTGCTCCAGTGACCACGAAAAGCGTTTCCTTGCCCGCTCGGCGCGCGCGCTGCGCGACATGGAGGACATCTACGGGACCCCCACCCTGACCCGCGATCTGCGCGGAAAAAGGGTGGAACTCGAGACCCGGCGCGCCCAGCCCGGGCAGGTGATCACGGTCCTCGGCCTGTGTGCGGCGGGGTTCCTTGTGGTGGCGCTGCTTGGTCTTCCGGGCGGTGCGCCGGCGCCTTCGAGTACCCCCACCCGGGGCGCCGACGACTACAGCCTTCTGCACGCCACCCCCAGGGCCGATTTCGCCGCCAGCCTGCGAACCCGGCTGGGGCCTTCCACTTCGATGACGCTCCACGAGAACTTCGGGTCGGGACTGGCCAATTGGGTGGGCAGCTCCGACAGTTCCGGCACATGGTCCCGGAACGGCGATTACGTCCTGCCCGGCAAACTGCGCGTTTGGCAGCCTTCCACACACCTGTCCAACTACGAAATGGAGTTCATGGGACAGATTGAGCGCAAAGGCATGGGCTGGGCGTTCCGGGCTCCCGACGTCCAGAATTACTACGGCGCCAAACTGCTGATCGCGCGGCCGGGACCCTTGCCGAACGCCGATCTGGTGCGCTTTGTGGTGCTCAACGGGCACGAAACCGAGCGGCTGGAACTGCCCCTGCCGCTGACCCTCGAGCGAGAGACGGACTATCGCGTCCACGTGAGCGTGCGCGGGGATCGCTTTCTCACTTCCGTCAACGGCCAGCTTGTGAGCTCCTGGATGGATGCGCGTCTGGGCACCGGCGGCGTCGGGTTCTTCTCGGAGCCCGGCGAGCAGGCGGCCATCAAGTGGGTGAGCGTCTCCGAGCGCGACAGCATGCTGGCCCGTTTTCTCTCCCATTTCTCCATCATCATGTTCCCGACGGTTCCGCCAGGCCCATCTGTTACTTAACTAAGACACGGCATTGCAAAGATTTGCAGGCCTTGTTACTCTGCAGTTAAGGCAGTTACAGGGGTTCGGTTGAACGGGCGCGAGGAAAGTCTCCGACAAATCGAGCGGATTGCCGCCAGTGCTGTGTTGCGCGGATCGGAGTCTCTCTGCAAACTGCTGAGGTACCTGGGCCAGCAGGCGCTGGATCACCCCGGTACACCAATTCGGGAATACCAGATCGCCACGCAGGTCTTCGGCCGGCCGGCGGAATTCGACCCGCGGCTCGATTCCACGGTACGCGTGCAAACGGGGCGCCTGCGGGCCAAGCTCGCCGAGTATTACCACAGTGCCAGCGACGGCGACGCCATCGTGGTGGAAATCCCGAAGGGCACCTATCAGCTCGTATTTCAGGCGAGACCGGTGGCGGAATCGGGGGTGAGCGCCTCGGCAGTGCAATCCCTTGCCGAGAGGCGGCGGACCACGCCGGGCCGCGGCCGATCCGTTTGGATGATTGCCTTCGCCGGCATGACCACGGTCGCCCTGGCGCTCGCTCTATTCGTGGTTTTCCGTCCTGCTCCTGGCCCGGTCCGGTCGCCAGCAATTCCGGGCGCGTCTCTCGAACGATTCTGGCCGGGACTGCTGGACAACCCATCGAGTCCGCTGCTGGTGTTCCATCCGGGGGTGGGTGAAACGCTGGCGATCCACGAACTCGATGGCGTGTTCGCGGCGTTCCGCCACGCCGTTCCGGTGAAACCAATCGGCCTGCTTTCCGAAGCGGACATGGAGAGCAGCGACGTGATTTTCGTCGGCCCGCCGCCGGACAATGCGGGCCTTCGCGGCTTCCGCTTCGAGCCCACGCCGAACGGGCCGCGAAAAGGCGAGATGGCCATTGTAAACCTGTACCCGCTGCCCGGCGAAGCGGCCCAGTGGGTCCCGGACGGGCCTCCGGTCACCGAAGACTATGGGGTGATCTCGCTGGAGCCCGGTTCGACCGCGGGCCGCTGGTCGCTGACGCTGGCCGGGACAACCGGCATCGGCACCGAGGCGGCGGTCGATTTTGTCTGTCGGGACGATGCCGTGCGGAATTTACTGGAGAAGACCGGGCGGGTGCGGTTTGAAGCGGTGATTCATACCGAGGTGAGGAACGGCGCCCCGGCGGACACGAAGCTCCTGGTGGTCCATTCGGCGGACCGGTAGGGGAGGCAGAGGGAATAAAGGGAGTAAGGGGAATAAAGGCAATAAAGGGAGGGGCGCACAGCCACATTCCCTTTACTTCCTTTACTCCCTTTACTCCCTTTCCTCCTTCGCCCTCACCGCCCTTCGCGGCACAGCTTCGCGGTGAGCATCCACTTCAGCACGCCGCGCGGTTCGGCGGTGAAGCGGTCGACGAAGATGCGCACCAGCGTGGCCTTCTTGAAATCCACCTGCAGCGTTGGGGAGCCCAGCAGATATCCCGTGAGCGTGGTGAACAGCGGATCGTGGCCGGACAGCAGAATGGAATCGACGTCCTTGTGCAGGCGAATCTCTTCCCACACGTCCGCCGGACTGGCGCCGGGCAGGAGCGTTTTCGTGCGCAGGATATCGCCGGTGTATTCGAATACTTCGGCGGCCAGCTCGGCGGTCTGCACAGCGCGCCGGTAGGGGCTGGTGACGATCAACGTGGGGCTGACAGCCGCGTTGTGGTACGCCGTCTCCAGAACGGCCCGAAGCTTGCGGCGTCCCTCGCCGGTGATGGCGCGCTCGGAATCTTTAGCCGGGGGACCCTCTTCGGCTATGGCGTGGCGAAGCAGGTAGATGTCCACTACACGACAGCTTACCGCGAGTGTCATACTCGTTTCTTACCCCATGCGTGTTGGCCGGCCGGAACTCGAGCGCGCCGCGTTCTACGTCACCTTTGCGGCGTGCGTGTCCATTCTGTTTTCGATTGCCGTCTCGCAGATTCTGATGGGCGCGGCAGTGGTGCTGTTGCTGGCGTCGCGCGCAAAGCTGCGGCTGCCGCCAGTGTGGCTGCCCATGCTGTTGTTCATGACCGGCACGGTCATTTCCTGGTTGCTCTCCGGCGACCTGCGCAAGGGGCTGCCGCAGATCCGCAAGTTTTACGTCTGGGTCATATTGTTGCTGGTGTTCAGCACGTTCCGTGAACTAGGGGAGGTTCGCTGGGCGGTGGCGGGCTGGACCGCGGTGGCCACCGGCTCGGCGGTGTACAGCCTTGTTCAGTTCGCCGCGAAGTATCAGGACGCGCTGGAGGCGAACCAGGACTTCTATCAGGCGTATGTGGGAAGGCGCATCACCGGGTTCATGAGCCACTGGATGACCTTCGGCGGCGAGGAAATGGTGGTGCTGTTGTTCCTTGCGGCGTTTCTCTTCTTTGCGGCCGCATCGCCGCGTTGGAAGATGGCCGGGTGGATCTGTGGCGGTGTGCTGGCGGTCTCCATGGTGCTGGGATTCACGCGCGGAATCTGGCTGGGATCGCTGGCCGGTCTCCTTTACCTGCTGTGGTTCTGGCGGCGGTGGGTGATCGCTGTGGTGCCCCTGGTGCTGCTGGCCGGCCTGGCGGTGGGGCCCGTTCGCGAGCGCATGGTGTCGCTGGTCCAGCCGCACGGAGATCGCGATTCGAACCAGTTCCGGATTGTGGTGTGGCGGACCGGCCTCGAGATGATTCGCGCGCATCCGTGGTTCGGGCTGGGGCCGGAGCAGGTTGGGCCGCAACTGGAAAAGTACGTGCCGGGCGACATCCCCCGCCCGCTGCCCGACGGTTACTATGGCCACCTGCACAACATCTACATTCACTATGCGGCCGAGCGCGGCATCCCCACCATGCTGGCCATGATGTGGCTGATTGGCCAAGCGCTGTGGGACTTCGCGGCGACGCTCTGGCGAAGGCGGCCCACCGGTGACGCCCGTTTCGTGCTGCACGGGGCGGTGGCGGCCATCATCGGCCTGCTGGTGGTGGGCTGCGTCGAGTACAACCTGGGCGACAGCGAAGTGCTGACCATGTTCCTCACGGCGGTTTGCTTCGGGTACCTGGCGAAGGAGACGGTGGAAACGAGCACCCTCAGGCCGGGCAGCCGAGACTGAGGGTTCCGCGGCAGGCCGGGCCACAAACGCAAACCTGCACCGGCCAGGCGTGTGCCGGTTCGGGCGGCTCCCAGTGGATCTCGTAGACCGGGCCGTTCGAGGGGGTGCGCTCCTGGACCTCATACTGCAGCACGGGCAACCCGTGAGCGGTCAGGGCGAACGCGGTGGGCAACAGCCCGTTAAGCCCTGTGCCGCCGTTATCCACGACGCGCACGGTCAGGATGGGCGCGCCGGGGATGGCCTGCGGCAAAGCGGTCACGGTGAGGCACTGGCCGTCCGCGTGGCGTTCTCCCTCGGCCTTCAGGGTGGCCAGCGCACGGAAGACGTTCCTGCGGGCGTGCGGATCCTTGTCGGTGACCATTTGGCCGAGAAAAGGGACAAAACGCCGGTCGCCGGTGCGGCCCATAATCCAGGCGCCGGTGGCGCGGCGGCGGGGATCGGGGGAAGCTCCCAGGGCCGCGGCCAGTCCGATGCTCGCGGCGTCGCCCAGACGGTACAGGCCCACGATGGCGTTTCCCGCCACCCGGTTGTCCGCGTCCGCGATCGCCGCCAGGAAAATGGCGCGGGCGCCTTCGGTGGAAGCGTCCCAGAGCGATTCCACGGCATTGGCGCGGACCCGGGGGTCGGGATCGCTTAACCGCTGGTCCACCCAGGCGTAACTCTTACGCACCTGGCCAATCACCAGCGCCGCCTTCGACCGCACATGGCGATTGGGATGCCGCAGCAGCGCCACGGCCACGGGAAGAGTCTGCTGGCCTTCCTGCAGCGCGCCGATCAACTCGATGATCCGGGCCACCAGGGGGCTCAATCGGCTGTCGCAGGACTCGCCCGGTTCCTCGGGCAACGCGCGCGCCAGCCTGGTGCAGAACAGCGGATCGACGGCGCCCAACCGCCGCGCGACTGCCGCGGCCTGCGCCATGGTCAACAGGGACGGGTCCGACAACAGGGGCACGGCGCAACCGTTGGCGGTCAGCAGCGTCAGCAGGTACTGATATCCCAGGGACCCGGAGGGCGCCCGCAGAAGCGGCAGCGCGCTGGCGAGAAAACTCCCCCAATTGCCGTGGAACAAGGTTCGCATGGCCGTGCCGTAGGCCGGGGGGTCGCTTTCGAAGCGTTTGACGAGGATCTCGAGGGAGTCCATCGCTGCTACTTATCGGCACGGCGCCCCGGTGTATGACCGGCCTCCCTGGTGATCCCTGTGTTCACGACTCGGTGGCAGACCTTACGCCGTCCGTACGAAAGTTTTCCTCAGTTAAGAGGTTTCACGCGTGGTAATTCGAAGCGGCCCCCTTTAGCATGGGACTGGAGATCTGCCCCCGTGCGCTGCCTTTACTGTGGAGCGAGACTGCCGCTGCTGCGAGAGCTGCAGAATGGCGACTACTGCTCGGATGCTCACCGGGAAGCCTGGGAGCGTGCTCAGCATGAGTGCACTCTCGCCGAGGAATCGAAACCCGCGGGCCCGACGAGGCGCCATGTGCCCGCATCGGGCAGGCTTCGGCTGTATCCACTCCGCCATATAGCAGTCGTCTCTCCTGGGCCGCGCATGATCCAGGCCGGTGGCGCTCCGTTGTTACGGCCCGAGGTCCGTTCCCTCCGTTTCAAGGGCGACCCGGCGCCGTGGACCCCGGCCATTACGCCGGCGCCACCGCGGGCATTCGCGAACTGGAGCCTCCGCCAGGGCGCCCTCAGGGCGTTGATCCTCGCACTGCTGGCGGGCTCTCTGTTTCTGCTGCGCTGGGCCATGCCGGGTCTGAGCGCGTCGCCGGCCCTGCGGCCGGTGAGCGGCACGTTCGACAGAACCTGGTCGGATCTGCGGCAGAGCCTGCTCGAACGGGCGGCGATCGACCTGAATGACGATTTTCGCGGGGGTCTGGACGATTGGGAGACGCGGCCGGGCGCCCCGGCCTGGACCTACGACGGGTCGGGCTTCGCGCTGCCCGTGCATCTGGCCCTGTACCGGCCCAGCCGGGATCTGACCGACTACCGCATGGAGTTTCTGGGTCAGCTCGAAAAGAAAGGAATGGGATGGGTGGTGCGGGCGGTGGATCCCGACGACTATGAGGCGGTGCGGCTGGTGGTGACCAGGCCCGGACCGCTGCCGATGGTGAACCTGGTCCACTATTCGGTGATTGGAGGCAAACAGGTGGATCGCGTGGAGAAGCCGCTGCCGCTGACCATCCGAACGGATATGATGTTCCGCGCCAGCATGGACGTGGAGGGAGACGATTTCACCCTAATCATCCAGGGGCAGGTTGTCGATTTCTGGAGTGATGGCCAGCTCAAGCGCGGCGGAGTCGGATTCTTCTGCCAGAAAGGCGAGGTGGCGCGCCTGCGCTGGGTGGAGGTTTCCCATCACTACGACATGCTGGGCAGGCTCTGCGCTTACCTGACGCCATACGGGATGAGCAGCGCCAACGGGAGCTGGAGCAGATGAAAGAGAACGGAAACGGAACAAACACGGGGAAGAGCCGGGCCAGTTCGGGAGCGCTGGCAAAATCGGTTTCCCTGCATCTGGAAGGCAAGCGCAAAGAGGCGCTGGACGTGCTGGCCGCAGCCATGGCCGGGGGAGAAGCCTCGGCCGATATCTGCGCCGCCGCGGCGCTGATTGAGTACGAACTGGGGCTCTTCGACGAGGCGGCGGCGAGCTACGAAAAGCTGCTGAAGCTGGAACCGGGGCATCCCAACGCGTACTTCAACGCGGCCATCTGCTTTGAACGCGGCGGGCACTGGCGGGAAGCGGCACCCTACTTTCGCAAGGCCGCCGAGATCGACCCTTCGCGCCTGGATGCGCGGGTCGGCGCCGGGATCTGCCTGCTGCACCTGGAACAGACGGACGCGGCCCTGGCCGAGTTCGACGGGGTTCTGGCCATCGAGCCAGGCCACCCCACGGCACTGTTCGGCAAGGGCGTGGCCGCGCAAAAGCTGGGGCGGCAGGACGAGGCGATGGCCGTGTACCAGGCCGTGCTCGAGCGCAAGCCGGGCTCGGAGGAGTGCCTGGGCAATCTGATCGCGCTGGCGTTGTGGAGGAACGACTACGCCGCGGTGCAGGATTATTCGGAGCGC
>CAYVPZ010000215.1:0-7515 GCA_964453955.1 uncultured Solibacteraceae bacterium
GACAAAGGGCTGCACGCCGAGGCCGCGGACCTGTTCGCGTTTCTGGCGCGGGGCGGCGAGCCGTTCGACGGCATGGTGTGCGCGCAGGTGGTGGAGCACCTGCCGCCCCTGCGGTTGCCTGAGCTGGTGCGGCTGGCCAGCGAGCGGCTGAGCCCCGGCGGTCTGCTGGCCGTGGAGACGCCGAACCCGGAATGCCTCGCAATACTGGCCACGCACTTCTGGCTGGACCCCACGCACACGCGTCCGGTTCCGGCGCCGCTGCTTTCGTTCTGGATGGAGGAGGCGGGGCTGGGCGGGATTGAGGTGACGCCGCTGAATCCGGCGTTGGAGAGCATTCCCGCGCTGAGCGGGTTGCCGGATGAAGTTCGCGGCGCGCTGTTCGGCGGGATGGATTACGCGATTTTCGCGCGGAAACTGTAACCGCGCGCGATCACGCCAGCGCCAGCTTGTACAACGCGGTCAGCTTGCTCCAGGCGCGCTCGGCATCGGGCTTGCTGTAAATCGGGACACCGTCCCGGGCGGGCATATCCGGCACGCACCAGCCGTGCATCGCGCCGGGATAAACTTCGATTTCCGCCGAGACGTGGGCGGCGGCGAACGCTTCCTTCAGCTTGTCTTTCGCGTCCGGCTGGCGCGCGTCGTCATTCGAGGCGATGCCGATGTACAGGCGGGCCTTGATTTTCGGCGCGAGCAGGTGCGGGCTGTCGGGCCGGTCGGTTACGAGTCCGCCGCCATGGAACGACGCGCCCGCGCCGATGCGATCGGGCAGTGTTGCCGCGGTTTTCATGACCAGCGGTCCGCCCATGCAGTAACCCTGCGCCCCGATTTTCTTCGACCGGTCGACTTCCTTTTGCGCGTCGAGGAAGGCGATGTACGCGGAGGCATCCTTCTCCGCGTTGCCCGGCGCGTTCACCGACGCCATCAGCGGCCGCAGCTTCGCCATGTCGTCGGGATTTTGAAAATTGAAGTGCGAGGCATCGGAGAACGGAGCTTTGGACACGCGATAAAAGGGGTTGGGCACCAGGGCGGAGTACCCTTCGGAGGCAAGGCGGCGGCCCATCTCGCGCATTGCGGGCCGCAGGCCGAATGCGTCGGGCCAGATCAGCACGCCCGGATGCGAGCCGGAGCGGGGGCGAATGAACGCGGCGTCGCAGGTTCCGTCGGGAGTGCCGATCTCGACGTCAGTTTCGACGATATCGGGGTCTGCCTGGGCGGCCGACGCTGACGCCGCAGCGAGGCCCCCAGCAACGGAGAGAGCTACAAACTCGCGCCGTCCGATATCGCCGGTGCGCGGATTGTTCTTCTGGTCTTCCATCACGGTCTCCCTTTCAGAGAGTGTAGCGCGGTGGCTCGGACGTCATAATGGTTCGCATGAGCGTGTGGCACGACCTCGGGGCGGACCTCCGGCTGGCGCTTCGACAGGCGCGGCGGCGGCCGGCTTTTTCGCTCACCTGCGTTACCGTTCTCGCGCTCGGACTGGGCGCGGGCACGGCGGTGTTTTCGGCGCTGTATGCCGCGGTGCTAAGACCCCTTCCGTATGTGGACGCGGGCCGGCTGGTGGCGGTGCACAACCGTTTCCCCGGGTTGCACCTCGCGCGGCTCGGCGCATCGTCGCTCGATTACCTCGATTTGCGCGAGCACCGTGAGCTGTTCGCCGATGCGGGAGCGTTCTACTTTCAGGACCTGAATCGCACCGGCGTCGAACGGCCCGAGAAGGTAAACGCCGTTGCCATTACCGCCAGCCTGTTCCGCACGCTGGGCGTGCGCCCGTTGCTGGGCCGCAACTTCACGGCGGAGGAGGAGCGATACCACGGTCCCCATGCGGTGATGGTGAGCGAGGCATATTGGCGAAGCGCACTCGGCGGCGACCCGCGGGTGCTCCATCGCAGCCTGCAGCTTGACGGCGAGCTGTACCCGATTGTCGGCGTAATGCCCCCGACATTCCGGTTTCCGAACGACGTGACCCAGATGTGGACACCGGTTACGTTTCAGCCCCGGCAACTGGCGCCGGCCGCACGCACCAACCACTACCTGCACATGTTCGCGCGCCTCGCGCCGGGGCTCGATTTCGAGGAGGCGTCGGCGCGCATGGAGCGGCTCAGCCGGGCGATGTCGTTGGAGCATCCCGAGGATTATCCGCTGGCGCGTCTGGGATGGCGCTTTTTTCTGCTGCCGATGGCGCGTGACGACGACGGCTCGCTGCGCGCGTGGCTTTTTATTCTGTTCGCGGCGGTGACATTTCTGCTGGTTATTGTTTGCTCGAATGTGGCCGGGCTGCTGCTGGTGCGCTCCACCCAGCGGCAGTCGGAGATGGCCCTGCGCATGGCCCTGGGGGCGAGCCCGTCGCGCCTGGCCCGGCAGGTGCTCACCGAGGTCCTGGTGCTGGCGTGCGGCGGCGGCCTGGCCGGGTTGCTGGTGGCGCGAGTGGGGGCGAGTCTGCTGGCGCGATACGGTCCCACGGGGCGCCCGGAACTGGACACCGCGGTGTTCCTGTTCGCCGCCGGCCTCACCGTGGCCACCGGGATGGCGTGCGGCATCTGGCCGGCGTGGACGGCCATGCGCGTGGCGCCGCGCAAACTTCGCCTGCGGCACGCGCTGGTGGTGGGCCAGGTGGCGATGGCCACAACGCTGCTCATCAGCGGCGGCCTGCTCATCCGGAGTCTGATTGGTCTGCTCAAAACGCCGCCGGGATTCGATGCGCGCAACGTCCTGACCATGCAAATCAGCCTGCCGCGGACGCGTTACCGGACGGATGAATCGCGCGCGCAGTTTTATGCGGCCGTGCTGGAGCGCGTTCGGGAAATTCCTGGCGTGACCGCGGCGTCGGCTTGCACGCTGCTCCCTTTCGGTTATGGCGAGGACGCGAATACGTTCGAAATTGTGGGCAGGCCGAAGCCGCGCGTGGAGCCCTATGCCAACCTCAACAACGTGCTGCCGGACTTCTTGCGGACAATGCGTGTTCCACTCGTGCGCGGCCGCTGGCTGACGCCGCAGGACCGCGCCGGCTCGCAGCCCGTGGCGTTGATTGACCAGACGCTGGCCCGGCGATATTTTGCCGGCGAGGATCCTGTCGGGCAGCAGATTCGCATGCCCTGGGACAAACCGTTCACGGTGGTGGGCGTGGTGGGCAGCGTGCGGACCGCGGGACTGGACGTGGACAGCCGGCCCACGCTCTACTTCAGCGCCCTGCAGTATCCGAGCAGCGATATGTCGCTGGTGGTGCGCAGCGCGCGTCCGGCCGGCGCGACCGCCGATGCCGTGCAACGTATCGTGACGCAGATCGACAAGGATCAGCCGGTGTATGATTTGCTGCGGCTGGACGATCGGATCGACGCGTCGACGAAGACGCGCCGTTTCGTGGTGTTTCTGGTGACGGCGTTCGCCGCGGTGGGGACGCTGCTGGCCGCGCTGGGTTTGTACGGTGTGCTTGCTTTCACGGTGGCGCTGCGGCGTCGTGAGATCGGGATACGCGTGGCGCTGGGGGCGGACCGGCGGAGGATCGCGCTGCTGGTCTCGCGCGGTGGGGCCGTGCTGGCGGGGGGCGGGGTGATGGCGGGTTCGGTGGGCGCGATCGCGGTGCATCGGTATCTTGCGAGCCAGCTCTATGGCGTGGGGCCTGGGGACGGCGCGACCTGGGTGGCGGTGATTGGAATGGTGATTCTCACGTGCTCGCTGGCGTGCGCTGTGCCGGCGTGGCGGGCCGCGCGGGTGGATCCGATGGAATCTCTTCGGGAGCAATAACGGGAAGCAGACGGATTAGAGGGAGTCGCATGTGATCACCTGGAAGCTGACCCTCGAATATGACGGCTCGCGCTACAGCGGCTGGCAGGAACAGAAGAACGCCCGCACGGTGATGGGCGAGCTGCGCCGGGCCGCGGAAGAGAGCCTGGGCGCGGGGGTGGATCTGCAGGGGGCCGGCCGCACCGACGCGGGCGTGCACGCTCTGGCCCAGGTGGCGCACATGCGGGCGGCGGTGAAGCGGCCGAAGCCGCCCGAAACGCTGCGGCGTGAGATGAACGACCGCCTGCCCGCCGACATCGTCGTGTTGGAGCTGGAGCCCGCGCCGGCGAGATTCCACGCCCGCCACGACGCCCTCACGCGCACGTACATGTATCAGATCTCCACGCGCAAAACCGCGTTCGCCAAGCGGTACGTCTGGTGGGTGAAGGAGGAGCTGGACGTGGCGCGCATGTCCGAGGCGGCGGAAACGCTGATGGGCCGGCACGATTTCGTCTGCTTCCGCGCGCCCGATCCGTCGAAGCCGGGCGAATCCACCGTGGTGGTGGTGGAGAACGCGGGCATCGAAACGCATGGGCACATGGTGGTGTTCCGCATCGAGGCCTCGCATTTTCTGTGGCGCATGGTGCGGCGGATTGTGGGGGTGCTGGTGCGGCTGGGCCGCGGGGAGATTGCGCCGGAGGAGTTCCGCCAATTGCTGGAAGGCCATGCGGACCCGCGGCTGGACGTGGCCGCGTGGACCGCTCCGGCGTCGGGCTTGTTTCTGGAGGAAGTGCGGTACAAGTAGAAGTTGGCACGGGTACGGGTTCTCTCCAGAACAGGAAAGCGCGCTGGTGTTTCGGGCTGGGCGGCGCTGCTGGTGCGCCGTATTCTGCTGGCGCTGGTGGCGGGGGTGGTGGCCGGGTACCTGTTCTGCTGTCTGGCGCTGGTGGCGCTGCGGTGGATGGATCCCTGGACCACCTGCGTGCAGACGCAGCGGCGCGTGGAGGCGCTGGTTCATCACGCGCCCTATCACAAGCGGTACGAACCGGTACCGCTCAGCCGCATTTCTCCCAACCTGCAGCACGCGGTGATCGCCGCGGAGGATGGCCGCTTCTACAAGCATCACGGCATCGACTGGCAGGCCGTCGACAAGGTGGTGCAGGAGGATCTGGAAGAGGGGCGGGTGGGGCGCGGCGGGTCCACCATCCCCCAGCAGCTTGTGAAGAAACTGTTTGCCACCACGCAGCGCTCGTGGCTGAGGAAGGCTTTCGAGTTCAGCCTTGCGCCGGTGGCGGAGGTGATCCTGGGCAAGCAGCGCATCCTGGATCTTTATCTCAACGTGATCGAATGGGGCCCGGGGATTTATGGCGCCGAGGCGGCGGCCGGGAATTACTACCACACCCCCGCCGCGCGGCTGACCCGCGAGCAATCGGCGCACCTGGCCGCGATCATTCCCAACCCGCGCCGCCGCAAGCCCGGCCGCATGAACGATTACAGCGCGGATATTCTTGTGCGCATGCGGCAGATGGGCTGGTAGGTTCGGGCCCGACCGAGCACGAACACGGCGCGATGCAGGCGAAAACGCCTGCTCCACATCGGCAGAGCCGCGACGCACTGACAGGGCGGCCTGAGAGGCCGCCGCAGGCTGGGAGCCTGCCCCACGTGGAATCGTCGCGGGCTGTGAAGACTCCAAGGTACTGAATGGTTTGGCGGATGTTACCATGGCGTTCATGCCGATGCGCCGAATGTTGCTGGCACTGCTTCCGATCCCATTGGCCATGGCGCAGACGGCGCCTCCGCAGCCGCGGGAATCGGCCGCGCAGAGCGCACTCGTTCGCGCCATTCGCTACAAGCTCTCGGCGGCGGACCTTGATAGCGCTGAGTCGCTGCTGGAACAATACAAGGCCGAATCGGGCACGGACTCGGTCTACATCGTGGGCGCTTCGTGGCTGGCCCGGGGGGCGGCGCTGGCGCTCGATTGGCCGGCGGCCGAGCGGTATAGCATGCTCACTCGCGAGCTGTGCGGCCGCCCTACCGACGCGGATCTCTTATATGCGCTGGGTTCGGCCATCGAAGTACACGCGCAGGTGCTCGAGGCGCCTGACAGGAAGCGAGAGGCAACCGAATTTCTTGACGATCAATTGAAGCTGTACCATGACGCGCCCGTTTCATTTCGCAGCCGGCTCTACAAGCGGCGGAATCTGGTTGCGTTGGTGGGACAGCCGGCGCCCGGCTTCCGCATCGACGATGGCACGTTGTGGACGCCGCCAAAGGGGAAGGCGGCGATTCTCTTTTTGTGGGCGAACTATTGCGGAGATTGCCTGGGCGAGGAGCCCGCGCTCGGCCGCTTCTGGCAGCGCTATCGCGGACGCGGCTTGCAATTGACGGCGGTCACGCGCATCTACGACGACGATGTTGCCGCGGACAAGGCAAAGACCGCGGAGGTGTGGCGCGCCGCATACAAGGAACTGGCGGATGTGCCGGTGATAATCTCCACCGACGCCATGCTCCGTTATGGCGGATCAAGTACGCCGACCTTCGTTTTTATCGATGCCGCCGGGGTGGTCCGGGCCTACCTCCCCTACCGCCTGACGGAAGGACGCCTGGCGGAAGAGGCGGAAAAGCTGTTGCGCGAACGCGTGTGGTAAAGTAGCGCGGTGTGAAACCCCTCGTGTGCGGTATCGGCTGCCGGCCTCGTTGCCTGGCTCTTCTGCTGGCCTTTTCTTCTGCCGCCCTTGCGCAGGAGGCTGCGTACCTGAATCCCGCGCTGCCGCGCGAACAGAGGGTGGACGACCTGGTGTCCCGCATGACGCTGGAGGAGAAGGCGTCGCAACTGGTGAACCAGGCGCGGGCGATTCCGCGATTGCAGGTGCCCGCCTACGACTGGTGGAGCGAGGCTCTGCACGGCGTGGCGCGCGAGGGAACCGCGACGGTTTTCCCGCAGGCCATCGGACTGGGCGCCACCTGGGACGCGCCGCTGATCCACGAGATGGCCACGGTGATTGGAATCGAAGCGCGGGCCAAACACCATGAGGCGGTGCGCCAGGGCCGGCGGGACATCTTCGAGGGGCTCACGTTCTGGTCGCCCAACATCAACATTTTTCGCGATGCACGCTGGGGGCGCGGACAGGAGACCTACGGCGAAGATCCGTTTTTGACCGCGCGCATGGGCGTGGCGTTTGTCACCGGCCTGCAGGGCGACGACCCGAAGTATCTGCAGGTGGTGGCCACGCCCAAGCATTTCGCCGTGCACAGCGGGCCGGAGCCGCTGCGGCACGGGTTCAACGCGGAGGTGTCGAAGCACGACATGGAGGACACCTACCTGCCGGCGTTTCGGGCCACCGTGACCGAGGGCAAAGCGCAATCGGTGATGTGCGCCTACAATCGCATCAACGGCGAGCCGGCCTGCGCCAGCACGTTCCTGCTGCGGGATGAACTGCGCGGGGCGTGGGGGTTCGACGGCTATGTGGTGTCCGATTGCGACGCCGTGGCAGACATCATGCGCGGCCACCACTACACGGAGACGCTGCCCGAAGCCGCGGCGGTGTCGCTGAAAATGGGGACCGACAACGATTGCGCCGACTTCCGCATGCGGGTGACCGACAACTCCGACTACATGAAGTACGTCGAGGCCGTCAAACAGGGATTGCTCACCGAGCAGGACATCGACGTCGCGGTGAAGCGGCTCTTCCGCGCCCGCTTCGCTCTGGGCATGTTCGATCCGCCCGAAATGGTGAAGTACGCGCAGACGCCTATCACCGCGAACGACACCGAGGAGCACCGGAAACTGGCGCT
>CAYVPZ010000216.1:0-7506 GCA_964453955.1 uncultured Solibacteraceae bacterium
CACCATGGGCTCGAAGCGCTTCGCCAGAATCGCCGCGGTCACAAACAGGCCGGCCACGGCGCCCAGTGCGAATGCCGCGATGCCAATCAGCCAGTGTTTCCTGCGCCGGGTCATCTGCTGTATGTTAACAACCAGCCACCCTATGATGAAGACCAACTACGAGGACTTTCCCGCGCTGGTGCTCTCGAACGGAATGGTGGAAGCCACCATCCTCACAGTGGGCGCGTCGCTGGTGAGCATCGCGCTGGCTGACGATGCCACCCGCCTGAACCCGCTGTGGAATCCGCGGCGCATCGCCGCGGGCCAGCCTCATCCGTTCGGGAAGACGCCGGGCTTCGGCCATTTCGTCTGCGTCGATGGTTTTGGACCGGTCTCCGCCGAAGAACGGCGGGCCGGCCTGCCCATGCATGGCGAGGCGCACCTTGAGAATTATGATGTGCTGGAGCATACCACCAAAACAGTGAAGCTGACCGCGAAACTCCCGCTGGTCCAGGAGGCGTTCACTCGAACGTACCGTATGGTGGACGGCGAAAACGTCGTTTACGTAACCAGCGAACTGGAGAATCTGATGGCGTTCGACCGGCCGGTGCACTGGGCCGAGCACGCCACCATCGGCGCGCCATATCTGGAGCGCGGCGCCACGGTGGTGGACATGCCCGCGGCCCGCGCGAAGACCAGAGCGTGGGAATCCGAGCCCAAATCCGCGAATGATCCCCCGCACCGCCTCGCCTCCTTTCAGGACTTCGCCTGGCCGCTCGCGCCAGGCATCGACGGGCGTCCCATCGACCTGCGCGCCGCCGGACCCGGCCCGTCCGGCGACCACACCGCCTGCCTGATGGACCCGGCCCGCCCTCTGGCTTTTATTACCTTCCTGCACCCGGCTCGCCGCCTGCTGCTCGGCTATATTTTTACCCGGCTGGAATTCCCGTGGGTGCAGAATTGGGAATATTACCCGGCTAATAATCAGCTCGCCCGCGGGCTCGAGTTTTCCACCATGCCCTTCGACGTGCCGCGCCGCGAAGCCGTCCAGACCAACGCGATGTTCGGCACGCCCACTTACCGCTGGCTCCCCGCGCGATCGACCATTTCGAGCCGGTTCCTGCTGTTCTGGACGCGCACGCCCGCGGGCTTCGCGAGAATCACGGATGTCCGGCTCGACGGCGGCGCGATCACCGTCCGCGACGCCTCCGGCGCCCTGGAACTGTGCGCTGCGCTCACTTACTGATACTGCTCACTTTCCCGTCCTCGAAGGTGATCTTCTGGTCCGCATAGACGTAGATCTTCTTCGCTCCGAGGTCCATGATGGTGCTGGGCTGGCCAAGCGCTGCCACCACTTGTTCGATCGTCTGGCCGAGGGCCGGCGCGGCTGGAGGGCTGAAAGTCAGCTTCGACACATCGGATCGGGCATAGGTCTGAAGCTGATTGTTCACCTGAAAGACGATCTGCCGGGCATCGACGCCTACCCAGCTACCGGTTACGTTCGTGCCGTTGCGGAGGGTGAGCGTATCCGCATGCGCGTATGCGAGCAGCATGAGGAACAGAGCGATTGAGTGCCTTGTCATTGGGGAGCCTCCTGAGAAGAGATCACTACCGGCTGCTTCAGCGTGTACGTGAACCGGGTCTCGGATGCGATCTCCACGCCCTTTCCCGTTGCCATTCCTCCAAGAGCCCCCGCGGCGGCGCCGATACCCGCCCCTATTCCGGCTCCCGCACCGCCGCCCGCGATTGCTCCAATCGCCGCGCCGGTGGCCGCGCCACCCCCAGCGCCGATCGCGGTTCTTTTTGACTTTGAGCCCTCTTGCGAATCGAGGTTACCCGTTTGGACTTCAACCCTCTGTCCGTTGATGGCCACCGCAACGAGGGAGATAGACATGGAAGCGCGCTTGAACTTCGGCTGCTTTAGCTCCATCACCCGCAGGAAGGCGTTTACGTTCGCCGGCACCACCGTCACGCCGTCGACGATAACGGGATCGTCCAGACTCGCGCGATACTCGTGACTCAGGTCCTTCGCCCTTTTCGAATCGATGGGGTCAATGGTGCGCACGGCGATTTCCGTGCCAATCGGGAGCGTAATGCTGCGCGGTTCCGTCGGCGCAGACGCGTCGAACTGGATGGACTGAATCTGATCGACACGAAGCACCTGGGAGTTGTCGCCCACCTTCACGCGAATCTCCCCATTGGTCCCGGATTCGACCAGCCCGGAGATCTGGGTGCCATCCTTCAACGTGACGACGTCCGCGAACGCGGTGACGCCGGACAGCAGCCAGAACTGGCAGAACGTGAGAAGCAGGGTCCTCTTCATAATAGGAGTCCTCATGGATTACGGGATGACGCTCCAGCGCACCACGCAGCGCTTTTGTGGGCCGGAGCTCTTGTTTCGGAGAATCAGCCTTTGCGTCTGCCCCTCGCCGGGCGCCAGGCGCGCGTCCCATTTCGCGGCATCGTAGTCGAGATGAATTTTCGCGGGCGGCAGGTTACGGAAAACGTATTCGGCGTTTTGTGGGATGGGACCGCCGCTGCATTCCAGCGTGCCGGACTTCGGTCCATCGTAAGGCAGCGGCGACGAGGGGGCCGGAGGGGCTGAAAGTGGCGCGCGGGCCGGCGCGGAAGTGGGCAGCGCGCGCTCGGACGCCGGGTCGGAACCGTAACGCGGCGCCACTGCGACAGACGTCCGATTGCCGGCGGCCCTGCGCGGGTTCCCCCCGCTCGCGGCACCGCCCGCGTCCGATTTGAGATCGGCCAGCCAGAGCTGGGCGCGATAACTCTTTTCCTGGTCGCTGCCATGCAAATCCTGAACCAGAAGATTCTCGGCCGTCTTGCGATAATGAGGGAGAATTTGTAGCGCATTCTGCTTCCAGGTTCCTATTTCCGGCATGTCCAGCAGAATTCTGCAGACAGTCTCCGCCTCCGGCTGCGAGAGTTCGGGCGCCGCGGGCCCGAGGAGGTCGTCGAGAAACGGCTTTGCGCTGTCCGGGAAGCGAAGCATCAGCGTCCCGAATATCGGCGCGTAGGTGAGATTAAATGTCGCTTCACGCTGCTGGCGCCACGAGAATTCGACGATCGCCGAGGCCACGCGGGCATCGGCCAGCGCGTCGAGCAGCGGCGTGAGCCTGGCCCTTTCGTCTTTCTTCCAGCCCGAGATCAGCTCTTCGTCGAGAATATCCCGGTACCAGACCAGCAGGCCGGTAAGCGTGTCAATGGTCTGCTGGCGATCACTCGAATCGACGCTTTCCAACAATGTCCCGATCTTCTGGCGCGCAACCGTTTGGGAAAACGGGGGAGGCCCCACCTCCTTAAACTGCGCATTGGCCGCCATGCCCGCCCCGGCGAGGATCGCGAAGCAGACAGCGGGGACGAGAATTTGAACGATTCGATTCATGATTGGAGCCCTGACGCGTAGAATGATCGAGTCCATTGTACAGTCCTCGCTCGGCTATTTCACGTCGGTTACGCAAATTCACTTTTTCCGCAACTGCGGCGGGCGCAGCATGCGCTCGGCGGCGCCGCTGACAAAACGCCGCGGTGCCAGGCGTTGCAGATAAACCTGCCAGCGATTTCCCGCGCCCGGAATCACCATGTGTTTTCCCGAATCCAGCGCGCGCAGCGCAGCCTCCACCACCGGCGCGGCGGGCATTCTGCCCTCGTGCCCCTGTTCGGGCACGCCCGAGATCGCGTGAAACTCCGACTCCGTCGGCCCCGGACACAGCGCGCACACGCGAATGCCATGACGCGCCACTTCCTCCGCCAGGGCCTCGGCAAACATCAGGTCGAACGCTTTGCTGGCGCCGTAGACGGCGATGTACGGGGTCGGCTGAAACGACGCCGTGGAGGCCGTGATCAGGATGTCACCGCTGTGCCGCTCGACCATCGCCGGAAGGTACAGGTGGGTGAGGTGGACCACGGCGGCGCAGTTTAACCGCACCATGTCGAGTTGCCGGCCGAGGTCGCCGGTTCGAAACTCGCCATAGGCTCCCACGCCGGCGTTGTTCACCAGAAGCTCCACCGCGATGCCCTTGGCTTCGGTGAAGGCGTGCACGGCCGCCGGGCCGCTCGCCTCGGCCAGATCCGCCTGACAAATCTCGACGGAAATGTTGTGGAGGCCGGCGAGCCGGGCGGCGATCTGCTCCAACCGCTCCACGCGACGTGCCGTGAGGGCCAGGTTCATGCGCAGCGAGGCCAGCTTCTCGGCGAAGGCCAGCCCGATTCCCGCGCTCGCGCCGGTAACCAGCGCCCACTTCCCTTGTCGTCGATTCACACCTATATTGAACAATGAAACCTATGCGATCCGTGCATCTCGAAAACGGCGTGGTCTCGGTGCGCGCCGCGGCCCGGCCAAAACGCCCCGAAGGGTTCGCGCTGATCCGCCTGCTCGCGGGCGGCATCTGCAACACCGACCTCGAGCTGCAGCGCGGCTACTACGGATTCCGCGGCGTACCCGGGCACGAATTCGTGGGCGAAGTGGTGGAGGCGGACACGCCCGCGCTGGCCGGCAAACGCGTGGTCGGCGAGATTAACCTCGCCTGCGGCGACTGCGAGTGGTGCGCGCGCGGTCTGGGCCGCCACTGTCCGCGCCGCACCGTGCTGGGCATTGTGAAGCACCCCGGCGCTTTTCGCGAGTTTCTGACGCTGCCCGAAGCGAACCTGCACCCGGTTCCCGCGGACCTGCCAACGGAACGAGCCGTTTTCACCGAGCCGCTGGCCGCAGCCTGCGAGATCCTCGACCAGGTGAAGATTCCACGGGGCGGGGAAGTGGCGGTTCTGGGCGACGGCAAGCTCGGCCTGCTGATCGCGCAGACGCTGCAGGCGCACGGCGCGCGCGTGCATCATTTCGGACGCCATCGCGAGAAGCTGCGCATCTCGCAGGCGGCGGGAGTGGCCACGGAGATTGCGGGCAAGCGTCTTCCCGTGGCCGCCTACGACTGGACGGTGGACGCGACCGGATCGGCCGAGGGCTTGCGTCAGGCGGCGGCCATGACCCGGCCTCGCGGCACGCTGATCATGAAGTCGACCGTGCACGGTCTGGTTTCGCTCGACACCGCTAGGTTGATCGTGAACGAAATCACCCTGGTGGGCTCGCGCTGCGGCCGCTTCGAACCGGCTCTGAAGCTGCTGAGCTCGGGCAAGGTGAAGGTGGATGATATGGTCTCGTGCGAGTACCCGGTGTCGAGGGCCCCGGAGGCATTCGCCCGCGCCGCCGAAAAAGGCGTCATGAAAGTGCTGCTGCGCGCGGAAGGCTGAAAAAAGGCCCGGGGGCGATTGCTCGCCCGCCGGGCCTGAGGGAAGAAGACTCAGCTCTGCTCGAAAATCGTTGCCGCGCGATCAGCGACGGTTGCTGCGCCCGCCGCCGCCGCTGGACCCGCCACTCGAACTGCGAGCGGGTGCGCTGCTGCCGCGACTGGACGCCGCCGGGGCCGAACGGTAAGCCGGGGCGCTGTATCCATTGCGGCTGGGGCTTTGCCAGGTGCTCGTGGAGGGCCGCTCACGCACGATCTGCGGAGCGATGCGCACCGGCTGTCCACCGTAATAGCCACCGCTGGAACCGCGGGCCGCCGGTGTTCCGCCGAAACGCTGCCAGCCCTCGGACGACGAAGGCCGCGCTGCTTCCGACCCGGCTCGCTGGGCCGCCGGTTCATCCGCCCGGCGCCATCCGCTGTTCGTGATGGTGCTGGTATTTCCCCGCGCGGCGGCGGGGACACCGCTGCCCGCCGGCCTGCTCAACCCGCGCTGCTGCGTGATCTGTTGAATGCCGCGCTGCTGTTGCGCAAAAGAAACCCGATCCACGTGCGACGCCTGCATATGACTGAAAAACTGCTGCCGGCCCTGGCTGAAACCGGTGGCGCGCGCAGGAGTGTCCGACATGCGCAGGCTCTCGCGCCCCGGCGCCAGCGGCACCTGTCCCCGCACCAGCCCGGCGCCGCGCAGATCGGCCGCCGTCACCCGCAGGCTGTTTCCGTTCAACCCGCGCCGTCCGAAATCGCCCGCGGCCATGGCGGTAACGCCATTCGTCACGCGGGCATTGCGAAATGAACCGACCACGTTCATGTTGTGGACAACCGATATGCCGCCCCGGCCGCCATAGAAGCCGCGTCCCCACCACGGATAGAAAGCTTCATACGGGCCCAGCGGAACCCAGCCGATATTGCCGAAACCGAATCCGAAACCCACACCAAGGCCCACTCGCGGGCCGAAGCCGAAGAAGCCCACCAGCGCCGGACGCCAGAACAGAGGCCCATGAGGCGATCCGGGATACCAGCACCAGCCGCCACGACCGTAATACCAGCGGCCCCAGTGATACGGCGCCCAGCCCCAGGGATCGTAGCTGACCCAGGTCCAGCCATACCAGTCTTCCCAGACCCAGCGGCCGTAGCGATACGGCGCCCAGCCCGGCGCAACCGCCGGCTGCCAGACCTCGCCATAATCGGGGTCGTTCACCCACTGGCCGTAGCCTTCCATGGATTCGGTGCCGTAGACCTCCGGATTCAGGTATTGGCGCTGCGCCGACTGGGCATGCTCGATGCGCTGGTCGCATTCCTGATTCCAGCGGTCCCAGTCGTCGAAACCGATGGCCGCCGTGGTCTGAAACTCGGGGTCCTCAGGCTGGCCGCGCACCAGCATGGTCTCGCCTTCGTGAATGGTTTCCGAGCCTTTCGGCGTGAACACCTCCGCCTCTCCGCTGCGCACCGTGATTTCCGAAGTGCCGTCCTCGCGAACGGTCACCCGGAAGGCGCCCGGACCGCCGGGGCGAACGCCGATGCTGGGAGTATCCACCTCCGCCTGCGCGCCGGACTTGGCCATCACCGTGAAAGTGATGGTGCCGGAGGCCACCTGCACCTGGAAACGGCCCCGTTCGAGGTCGGCGAAATGCACTTCCGAATTTGCGGCGATGCGCAGGTAATTGGCGTAGTCGAACTGGATTTCGGCGCGGGCCGACGGCCCGGTGCGCATGGCGTCCTGAGACATCAGCGGGGCGTTCGTGGCGGCCGCGGTCACCTCGCCCGAGTCTCCCCGGCGCACCGACACGTCTCCCTGCATAATGCTGATACGGGCAACGCCGCGACTGGGATCGTCATAGTCATCCGCCCGGACTACCCCGGAAAGGGTTGACAGAACGAAGATACTGAAGAGGATCTGTTTCATGCGGCACCGTCCATCGACGCCCGGTGGAGAGCACGGCGGATGCCAACAGGAACGGTACATCAAATCAACCACTTGCATTCCTGCCGCCTGCGGCCCCGCTGGTGGTTTTCGGCCAGGTGGCTGCCTTGGAGCGGTTCCGGCCAGCCAGTTGGACGAACACCGTGGGGCAGGCTTGGCCAAAAAGGCGTGCCTCTTAGCCCACGCCCATCGGGATAAGACTGTGTCCCACGCTTTACTCATCCGCGGCCACGTCCACCCATGCGCGCTCGCGGGCGCTCCGGTGAACTTTCTCCAGCAACCGCATGATGCCCAGGCCGTCGGCGAAGGTCGGATACTCTTCCGGCGCGGACGCGTCGGCCACTCGCCGAT
>CAYVPZ010000217.1:0-3548 GCA_964453955.1 uncultured Solibacteraceae bacterium
ATGATCGCCGACCTCAATGCGGGCAAGGGCACGGCGGGCAAGCTGCTGAAGAGCGACGAGCTGAGCAATCAGCTTTCGGGCACCATCAACCGCATCGACGTCATGCTCGACAAGGTGAATGCCGGCCAGGGGACCCTCGGACAATTGCTGGTGAACCAGCAACTCTACGACAACCTGAACGGCACCGCCCAGGAGATGCACGGGCTGATGAAGGACTTCCGGGCCAATCCCAAGAAGTTCCTGCGGATCAAGCTGTCGCTGTTTTGAAGAAGCTGGTGGTCAACGCGGACGATTTCGGGTACACGCAGGGCGTGAACGAGGGAATCGTGCGCGCGCATCGCGAGGGCATTCTCACCGCCACCACGTTGATGGCGCACGGGGCGGCCTTCGACGACGCGGTGCGGCGCGCCGGCGATGTGCCGGGTCTCGATGTCGGCGTGCATCTCACGCTGGTGGGCGCGCCCCGGTATCCGGCCACGATTTCCGATCTGCTGGTGGCCATGGCGCGGCGGCGCATCGATATTGCGGGCGAACTGCGCCAGCAGATCGAGAAGGTTCTGGCGGCGGGCATACGGCCCCGCCATCTGGACGCGCACAAACATACGCATTTGCTGCCGCCGGTGCTGAAGCGCGTGGCCGAGCTGTCGCGCGAGTACGTCATTCCGTGGGTGCGGCGGCCGTTCGACTTTCCAATCCAGGCGTCCGGCGTGCCGTTTTCGCGGCGCGTGGTCACGCGGGCGATGGGGACGTTCAGCGGCCGGTTCTATCGCGTGCTGCGCGGTTATGGCTGCCGCACCACCGATCATTTCGCGGGATTCCGCATCACCGGACGCTACGATGCGGCCGAGCTCTGTGCGCTCATTCGCGGCCTGCCCGACGGCGTCACCGAGCTGATGACCCACCCCGGCCTCTGCACCGACGAGCTGCGCGCCGCGCACACGCGGTTGAAGGAGAGCCGGCAGAAGGAGCTGGACGCGCTGGTATCGGCGGACGTCAGGCGGGCGCTGGCAGACGCCGGCGTCGCGCTAGTGGGGTTTCGGGATCTGTGAAGGGGCGCTGGGACACGCGGCGCCCAGCCGCCTTCCATCGGGACCGGCACGAACGCGGCTGGCGACGCGTGTCCATCCGAACGCGGTGCTAATGTAGGCCCATGCTCCGCGACCCGGAACGCGCCCAGATCGCCCGCTTGTGGGCGCGCAAGCTCCAGCAGGACGAGCGCAAGCTCCCTATCGCGGAGCGCCACCGCAATCTGGAACCGGCCAGCGCGGAATTCATCTCCGCCCTGGCGGCCGGCATCGGCGCAAAGCGGCTGCTCGAAATCGGCGGCTCCAGCGGGATCTCCACCATCGCCCTGGCAGCGGCGGCGCGCGAGACCGGCGGCCGGCTGACGTCCATCGAGATCGAGCGCGAGCGCCAGACTGAGGCGCGCGAGACGCTTCGCCGGCTCGAGCTCGACCGCCACGTCGAGTTCATCCTGGGCGACGCGGCGGAGGTCCTGCCCGGCCGTGTTGAGCCGTTCGAGTTTGTCTTGATCGACTGCGAGAAGGACGACTACATCCGCTTCTTCGAGATGATTCCAGGTGCCCCGGACACCGTGGTGGTCGCGGACAACATTGTGTCCCACCAGCTCGCCGATTACGTGGCGCACGTGCGCTCCCGCGGCGGCCTGGAGTCGGTCACGCTGCCCATCGGCAAAGGGCTGGAAGTGACGCGGATGCGATGATCTTTACAAACTTTTACACTCACCCGGCAACAAAGGCCTCCCCCCAGTCGTCACCTAACCATCGCCAGCTGCGGCCTGCTGCATGTTCAGAGTCTGTCTTCCCGGTGTCTTTTTGTGTCTGTGGATCAGTCTGCCCGGACTGCCTGCGCGCGCAGCCACGTTTGAACAGCTTGCCGCGGATGCCGACGCGGCCCGCAACGCGCACGACGTTCCCCGGGCCATCGAGCTGTATCGGAGCGCGGTCGGGCTCCATCCGGACTGGCAGCCGGGCTGGTGGTTCCTCGGAACCCTTCTTTACGGCTCGAAACAGTACGCGGACGCGCGCGACGCTCTGCAACATCTGACCGATCTCAACAACAACGCCGGACCCGCCTGGGGCCTGTTGGGGCTCTGCGAGAGCGAAACCGGGGACTATGCGCTGGCGCTGGGGCATATTCAGAAAGCGTTGACCATCGACGGCGAAAGCCAGTCCCAGTTGGAGGACGTCCTGCGCTCCCGTGAGGCCCTGCTGCTGACGCGCAACGGTCAATTCGACACGGCGATCGACCGGTATGTCCAGTTCTTCCGCGGCGGCGCTCCCAGCGAGCCCCTGCTCGCGGCGCTCGGCCTGGCCGCGCTCCACTGGCCCATGCTGCCCGCCGAAGTTCCCCCCGAACGTCAGGAGCTGGCGGTTCGCGCCGGCCGGGCGTACCTGGCCATGATTTCCGCGGACCCGCAGGCAGCCGGCAAGAGCTTGCGGGAATTAGTGGACGCCTACCCCTCCCAGCCCGGAGTCCATTACCTGTATGCGTCGTGGCTGATGAAGAGCGATCAGGATCTGGAGATCGCCGAGTTGAAGCGTGAGCTGAGCATCGCGCCTGGCAGCGCGGCGGCCAATCAGATGCTGGCGTGGACACTATTGCAGCACGGCGACATCGCCTCCGCGGCCCCCTACGCGGAAGCGGCCATCCGCGCCAACGCCGAATCGCCCATCGCGCAAGCGGTCTGGGGCCGCGTTCTGGCGGAAACCGGACGCGTGAAGGACGGCATCCACTATCTGGAGAGTTCCGCCGGCATGGATCCGCGTAATCTGGAAACGCACATCGCCCTGGCCAGCGCGTACGGGCAGGCCGGCCGGTATGAGGAGGCCATGCGCGAACGCAGGGAAGCCCTCAAATTGAAGGAGGAGGCCCACGGCGCGCGGAACTAACGCCCGGATGGCCGCGCTCCTTCTGGCCGGTTGTCTCACGGCGGCCGCTGCCGGGCCCGCGGACAGCCGGTTTCACTGCGCCACCTGCCATCCCGCCGAGGGACGCGCGCAGCCGGAGACCTCCATGGCCCATGCGCTGCTTCTCGGCCCCAGCCCGCAGATCCTCAGCGGACACCAGCAGCTGACTTTCCGCCGCGGCGCGTACTTATACACCATCCAGCGCCGCGGAGACCAGATTGTGTACGACGTAACCGATGGCGTGGGCACGCTTTCGGTGCCCATCCGCTGGGCGGCGGGCGCTCACGCGCACACTTTCGTCCTCGAATACGACGGCCGCCTCTACGAGAGCCTGATCAGCTATTACCCGGCCATCGACGGCATGGATCTTACCACCGGGGACGAGGGGCTGCACCCGCGGACGCTGCTCGAGGCGCTGGGGCGACCGCTCGACGACCGGGAGTCACAGAAGTGTTTTGGCTGCCACGCTACCGGCGCGGTCTCCGCCGGGAGTCTTCACCTCGAGGCGCTCACGCCGGGGGTGCAATGCGAGCATTGCCACGTGGGGGCCAGCCAGCACATGGAGGCCATTACCCACGGCAACGCGAAGGTGATTCCACCGAAGCTGGCCGGCCTCTC